>JBJXGR010000256.1:0-6004 GCA_046160045.1 Bryobacteraceae bacterium | reverse complement strand
GGGACGCGCAAACATTTCGAATTCGGTCCCGGAATCCGGTAGGTTCAGACCTCTCGCCCTGGAAGCCGAGCCGAAACCGGGGGTGAACCGCTCCTGGCGAGTTCATATCATGAAAGGATGCTCGCCGGCCGGCGCCGCGCTTCAGCGGTCGGGCTATGCCGCGTGGTCGTGGGACCGCTGGCGCGCAATCACCGGCGAACAGCCTCCCCAACTCACCACGGACCAGTCCGGCCGCTCGCAATTGTCTGATCTTCTGGGGCAGGGAACGACCACTCCAGCCGCATGGACGGCTCGTCGCGTGGAACTCCGCCGCGTGATTGATGTCTTTCTCGGACGGCCGCCCTCCGCGCCGCCGCCGCTCGAAGCCCGCACCGAGGCTGAAGTCGAACTCGACGGCGGTATCCTGCGCCGCCGTGTGCGCTTCCAGTGCGAAGCCGGCGAATTCATCCCCGCCTACGTGTTCCTGCCTGAGCAGGCCCGATCCCCGACACCTGCCATCGTCTGCCCCCATCAGACGACACAGGACGGCAAGGACGAGCCGGCCGGGATTCGTGGCAATTCGCGGCTCGCTATGGCGCTCGCCCTCGCCCGCAGAGGCTATGTCACGCTCTCCTACGACGCCGCCTGTTAATCCCTACCGCTGGTCCCACGCCACCGCCTTGCTGCCCCGCCTCGGCTTCTACGTCTCCAACCCCCACATCAACTTACGCAACTCCTCCGGCGTGCCGGATTCACAGGTTGTCGAGATTCCGTTTGATATGCAACCTTACTCCACCTCCACCCGCACATCGCCGTTGCCTTCCCTGTCGTGCCGGGCAATCCTTCTTACCCTCGGACGGTCCTCATATGGTTCCAGCACACCCACGAATACCGAGCGCAGTTCGCCCTCGGCGTGAGGTCGGTGTAGCGACGAACCAGGTGTCCACCGTCGTTATTCCTCACGAGGCAATTGCCAGGCTGAAGGGCCGGGTGCCGACCATTGTGCTGCCTTATGTCCGCTTCGTTCCCGCCGATGCGATGGAGGAGTTGGCCGGGTTTGCGGAGGCGGGCGGCACGGTGATCGTTTTGGAAGCATGGCCGCAGGCGTCGGCGGATACTCGGGGCGACGACCGGTTGAAGGCGGCCGTCGAACGGCTGAAGGCATCCCGTTCGGCGACGTTGACCACGCTGTGGGACCTGCCCGGCCGCATCGGGTCACGCCGGGCGGCTGCCGTTCCCGCCATGGGCTCGGTGGTGACGTCGTGGCGCGGCGGCACCGATGCGCATTGGCTCATTCTGCACAACCGGTCGCTGTCGGCGACCGCGGCCGGCCGCTGAGTGTCCGGGACGCGCCGCGCTATGTGGCGCTCTACGATGCGGCGAGCGGTGGATACCGGGCGATCGAATACCGTGTAGTGGACGGAGGGCTGGTGTTGGATGTTGAACTGCCGCCGTACGCGCTGTGGTGCATCCGCCTTTCGGATGCGTTGCCGGCCGTTGAAAGGGCACCCGTCTACGAGTCAGCCGAGACGCCACGCCTTTCGTGGCAGGTCAGCCGGGCCATCGACGACGCGGCCGCGCGGTTCGAAGCCGCGGTGCAGAAGGTGGATCTGGAAGATTGGCGGCGCTGGCCGAAGATGGAGTCCTATGCCGGCGCGGCCCGTTACCGGGCGACTCTCACCCTGGCTGTGGGAACGGACTCCGCGGTAGCGATCGATGCCGGGCGGGTGGAAGAGATTGCCGAACTGACCGTGAACGGGAAAGCACTCGGCGTGCGGCTGCATCAACCCTATCAATGGGACATCACACAGGCACCCTATTCGTAAGATTTACCGGGGACCCTTCCCCCAAGCGGCGCCGGTCTGAGCCCGGGTGGTCAGAGCTTCCAGTTCGTTGGCCGTTGCTTCACTCCGGCCCGGAACCCGGAAGCTGCTGAGTGAGCGGTTCGCGGCCTGAAACTGAAAACCGAATCGTGGCGCCTCCTCTACGCCGCTGCCTCAACAATGGCCGTCCCACTCACGTCTCGCTCGTCGCCCAGCGACTCTCGAACCTGCTCTCCTACGAACTCGGCCTCGGTGTGCTTGACCAGGACCATCGCCGTCGAACCAGCCCTTCGAACCGAATCGGCCACGTTCCGCCAACCGCCGTCCGGCAATTGGTCGGCGGTAATCACGAATGTGAAGGCGCGCTTCAACGCGAGAATCGTTTCAGCGACCTCGATGCTGCCCGCCCACGTTACCTCGACACCCCACTGAGCGAAACGACGTGCCACGATGCCATAGTCTCGCGTACCCATTACCAGCAGCACGGATCCTGTTACCGTCAACTCCCGATTCGTCTCCCAAAACGCCATGGGCCACAATCTCCTGCAAAGGATGGATTCGCTCGGTCGATCGCGCTGCCGCTTGTGTGGGATTCCCGTGATCGGCGATCTTGCGTCAGGGAATGCCTGAATGCCGTCCCTGTCGCAGCGGGACGCGATTGGCAGTATTCCGCTGCAAGCGATCTGCCAAGCGTGGGCATCCGAAAGTCGTTCCACGACACGTGGACCAAGGGGAAACAGGCCGAAAGATGTGTCTGTTCCGGTACAATATCCTCTCAATCGCCGCTCCGCGCACTCTCTAACGTTGGCCTTGCACCGAATCGCGCGGGAGATTGGCCGGGCAGATTATTCACTGCCTGCCTCCGCGGATTCGGGTGTCTCGGTAACCAGGCGGTTGCGATTGGCATGCAGACCTTCGCGCGCCCCCGGAAAAAACTACCCACATCTGCAACTTTTACCGCTGCTCTCCGGGGATAATACGACTCTTCCGTGGCCGGGTACCCGAACCGCTGAGCGCCGTGAGGGCGCAATACATTGACATTACGGGTTCCCGCCTGGATCGCCCCCCAGTCAAACGTCCTGCCTATCCCCGCTGGTTGCCGCTCAATCCGGCATCCCTGTCGTGGAGGACAGCACGAGAACCCTTATCCGCATTATTGGTCCGTTTGACGATCCTACAATTCAGAGCAGCCTGCCGAGATCGTTGACATGGCCACCGGGCGCTAGCGTCCTTGGCGGGTGAAAGCGCGCTCCGGCGGGTGGGCCGGCTAACAACCGGCCCACCGGGAGCGCCATACTCAGCAAGTCGGGGTCGCCACGTCATCGAAACCTTCGGTAACGGTACGGATGCCAATAGCCCCACCTGTCGTAGTAGCCGCTCGGATAGTGCCTTGGACCAGACTGCACCGAAACTCCAAAGCTGGAACGGTAGCCTCGCGTCGCGCACCCTGGAGTTATCAGGGTGAGAGCAATGAGGGCCGTTCCGAGCACAACCGCCGGCAGTCTAAGCCTCTTGAACATTTCCTCACCTCCTGCACAAAGGGACGCGGCTGTCACTGCGGCAGGTTTCCTGAGAAAGCGGAACTGGCTGAAATGTCGAGGTAAATAGTTTCCGGCGGGTGAATTAACGAAGGTGGCCAAGAACGAGGACACGATCATAGGGTAATTCTGCGTCATTGGAGAGCAAAGATTTCACTCGCAAAGCTCCCGCTCGGCTCTAGAGCAAACAAAAGGAAGCCCTGGCACTCTGCGTGCTTTTGATGAGAAGGGATCGGCAGCCGGAGGAGTTTATGCCGCTAATTTACATTGTCCTGATGCTCATCATTGTCGGGATGGCGCTATGGATGATCAATAACTACGTGCCGATGGCGTCCAGCATCAAGACCATCCTGAATGTAGTTGTGGTGATCTCGGTCTGTGTTTGGATTCTAAAAGCCGCTGGTCTTTGGGGCGTGATCACCAACTATCGCCTGCCTGGATAGGCACTCTATGAATACTGCCGAGGGGAGTCGCTCGGATCGAGTACGCCATTGGTTTACGCCTCGTCGCCGACTTTCGGCGGCATTTGGAGCCGGCGCGGTTGTCTTAGTCGCCATCGCTGCCCTGATCGTGATCGGTGGTTGGGTTAACGAGAAAGGGCGGGACTTGGTGGCGCAGGCGCTGGCGGCGCGGTTTCGTTCTGAGGTCCAATTGCGGTCTCTGCAAGTCTCCTGGTTTCCCGCGCCATCCGTTTCCGGTACCGATCTTGCGATGCATCACTACGGCCGCCGGGATGGTCCCCCTTTAATCGCGGTGGACCGCATTGAGGCTCAGGTGGGGTGGCTTGGACTCCTGCGGATGCGCGTTTCGTACGTCGAGCTCGAGGGCCTGCGAATTGCGATACCGCCTAAGGGCAGTAACCCACCGCATCGCGCCGACAAACGCCGGCATCCGCCGTCCGTACCCCAGATCGGCCGGATCGTCGCGAACGGAGCGCAAATCCTGATCATTTCCCGCAAACCGGGGAAAGAACCGCTGAAGTTCGATCTTCACGAGTTGACGGTCACCGACGTCGATATGGATAGGCCGATGCGGTACGAGGCGAAACTTACGAACGCGAAACCGCCAGGTTTGATCAATTCGCCAGGGCAGTTCGGTCCCTGGAATGCCGAAGAGCCCGGAGCTACGCCTTTATCCGGAGACTACACGTTTCGTAACGCCGACCTATCGGTCTTCAAAGGAATTGGCGGGCACCTTTCGGCCACGGGATCCCTCACTGGAGAACTGAGCCGCATCCAGACCAAAGGCATCACTGAGACGCCGGATTTTGTCGTGAATGTCAGCGGTTTGCCCGTTCACCTGCTAACGGAGTACGAAGCTGTGGTGGACGGAACAGATGGGGACACCTACTTGACTTCCGTACGTGGCAGGTTCGGCGAGACGAGTGTGATTGCCCGCGGCGCGGTAGAAGGCACCAAAGGGCAAAAGGGAAAAGCCGTACGGCTGGACGTTTACAGCGAGAAAGCGCGTATCGAGGATGTGTTGCGGCTGGCGGTGAAGTCGCCGGAACCGCTCTTGAAAGGGCCCATGTATTTCTCGTCGAAGTTCCTGTTGCCACAGGGACCGGATGACGTCGTCGCAAAACTCGAACTGGACGGGAAGTTTGGGGTCGCCGGTTCGTCGTTCACCGGGAAGGTGCAGGAGAAAGTGGATACCCTCAGCCGAAAGGGCCAGGGCGAACCGGAGAATACCGACATCGACAATGTCCCTGCCAACTTGCGGGGCGATTTTCGCCTCCGCGGCGGGAAGCTGAGCCTTTCCGGTTTGTCCTTCCAGGTCCCCGGCGCACAGGTTTTCCTGAACGGCAGTTACGGGCTGAAGGGAGAAGAGTTGGATTTCGACGGAAGGCTGCTTCTGGACGCGCCCGTATCGGAGACGACAGGCGGTTTCAAAGGCATGCTACTCAAAGTGGTCGACCCCCTCTTCGCCCGCAAGCGCAGTAAGGGTTCGGCGGTGCCAATCAAGATCGGCGGCACGCGCTCGCACCCAAGATTTGGTCTCGACATCGAGAAAACGTTGACTGGCAAGTGATCGCAGTTGTTTCGTCTGATAAGATCCCACACTCGCACGATACCGCCGCCGACCCATTTTGCTTCGCTCGCAGCGATAGGGCGTTGGCAGGCGAAGCCGGACCCCAGAGTCGAAACCTCGGCCTTCAGGGCGCGCGAGTGGGTCAGGAAGCCGGAATCCCCGGGAATCCCATTGGCAAACACCTGCCCCGAGTGGGAGAATCAGAGCGCGAGCGATGAAAGTCCTTTCCGCCCTGCAGATGCGCGACGTTGACCGCAAGACTACGGAAGCGGGAATTCCGGGCCTGGTGCTGATGGAGAACGCCGGCCACCGCGTGGTGGAATGCCTGGAGCGGGAGTTCGCGCCGCTGGGCCGGCAGCATGTGGTGGTTCTGTGCGGCAAGGGCAACAACGGCGGCGACGGCCTGGTGGTGGCGAGGCAACTGCATACCCGGCTTCGACCGCGTCGGTTGGATGTGGTCGCGACGGCAGAACCCCACATGATCGCCGGCGACGCCGCCGCGAACTTGCGAATGTTCCTCGCGTGCGGCGGGACGATCGGCCAGGAGTGGCTGCCGGAGATGAGCGGGGCCACCCTCGTCGTCGACGCGCTGCTCGGAACCGGGCTTTCGGGACCAGCGTCCGGCGCCGCGCT
>JBJXGR010000255.1:0-30166 GCA_046160045.1 Bryobacteraceae bacterium | reverse complement strand
ACGCCGGCCTTCTCGATGGCTTTCACCATCTTCTCGGCTTCAGCGACGGTCATGGCCAGCGGTTTCTCGCAGACCACCATCTTGCCTGCTTTGGCCGCGGCGATCGCGATCTCGCAGTGAGTGTTGTTGGGCGATCCGATGTCGATCAAGTCCACGTCATCAGCCGCGACCAGTTTCTTCCAGTCGGTCTCGACACGCTCGTAGCCCCAAATCTCAGCGAATGATTTCGCCTTTTCGGCATTTCGGGCGCACACCGCCTTGAGTACCGGCCTGTGTTCGACCGGGAAGAAATCATTGAGACGCTTGTAGGCGTTGGAGTGGGCGCGGCCCATGAAGCCGTAGCCGATCATTCCGACTCGAAGTTCTTTTGACATGATGACTAAGCTCCGTACCTGGCTACCAGGCCGTCCAGCGCCTTCTTGCACGTTTCGGTGGCGGTCCAGGCGTCCGGCCAGAAGCAAAGATCGATGGTCCACCAGTCGTGCGGGCACCGCGCGGCTTTTACCAACTCAGGCACGATCTCATCGAAGTTCACCACGCCCAAGCCGAACGGCGGATGACTGGAGGTTTCGTCGTTGCCGTTTGCATCCTTGTGGCAGGTATTGTCCGAATCGATGAAGTGAATGTGATTGATTCGGCCGGACAGCATCCGGATGTAGTCCACCTGGCTGGGGTAGGTCTCCTTGCCGCCTTCATGGCGGGCGCCGACCACCGCAACCATCTGGCCGTGGCAGGTGTCGTACTGGATGCCGAAGTTCCCCTTGTTCACGGCGTCGTGGATGCGCACGGCATCGCTCGGCTTATTGAAGGCAAATCCTGGCTCCACCTCCCAGGTGACGTATTGGCCCTGATCGGCGGCGATGTCGCAGCAGGCTTTCCATGTCCTGACCACGCGATCCATAGCCGTGCCGTAGTCGATCTCGCGAAGAATCGTGGGCGGCTGTACACAGTCGACGCGAATACCCTGGATGCCCACATCGTGGCAGAACTCCGCGTTCTTGCGAAATTCAGCGATGTACTTGGTCTGGTCTTCGGTGTTGATCAGTTTCTCACCCCACAGATTGGCGGCGATTCCGGAGAAAGCCAGGCCCCACTCCCTCATGCGCGCGACCAGTTCCTGACGTTGCGACTTCTCCGGAAGGGCGCCAGGCCACGAGTCGTCCGGACCGTTCGGGTTCCCCGGGTTGGGGTGCGGCGGGAACGCGCCGAGTTCGACGCCCTCAAAGCCGAGGGCCTTCAGCTTCGTGCAGACCGTCTGGAAATCGATAGGGTTGCTCGCATAGGGGCCGATAGTAAAGGCCCAGGAGCCGATCGAGGTTCGCTTGCTCATAGGTTTGGATGCCTCGGGATAAAGCGGTCCTTACTCTGATAACGCAAGGGGGCCTTCGGGCGCAACCGTGGTAGCGTCATGCAAGCCCCTGAGTCCTTCGTGAGTTAGTCCGGAGTGTCCAACTCAAAGAGATCGGAGAGAGATTGCCACGCAGAAACAAGTGGCGCGTTTCGAGCGAAAAGCGCATGCCCGACCGCTGGCCCAACAATCGATCCTGGTCACGCGTGGTAAGCTTTTTCCTGAAAACACCGGCGGGGCCGGCTCAAGGTTTGTGTGCGTCGGGATCGGAAACATGGCGGATCACGAGACCGGCGAGCTCTCGCAGTTGCTGCTGGGTCTCGCGGATCTGTTGCTGCGTTTCGCCAATTTGATCCTGGGTCGCATCAAACTTTTCCTGCAGGTAGACCTGGTTATCGACAAGCCGGCCCACCGTGTTCGTGATGCGGTTCAAGGACTCCTCAATCTGGGCAATCCTGACATTGTGCTGAGCGGCGCTCTGAAGCATGAACTCCCGAAATTCTTCGAACTGCATGACCTACAGAGTAGCAATCCTGCCCTACCGTGGGGCCTCGCGAACACGAGGCACGTGAGGTGCATTATGCTAGGGCTAATCTGCAATGTCACTCACCAACCTGCTGCACCAACTGATGGAGTACGACTCCGCTCTGCTCGCAAACACGATCGGCTATATCGATCCGACGCCAGCCCACGAGATCTACATGGGCGGCTCGATCGAATGCCAGACACCGGCGATCAGTCCGCTCGTCGGAATCGCCGTCACTTGCGAGATGGATTCCAGTTCGCCTGGCGGAGAGTGGCAAATGGAGCCGTTCTACGAGCAGGTGGAACAGATGCGCGAGATGAAGGAGCCGGTGGTGTGGGTAGTAAAGGCGGTGGGCTCGCGTCCCGACCACGAGTGCATCCTCGGCGATGGGATGGCCAAGAGCCTGTACTCAGTGGGCTGCGCCGGGGTAGTCACCGACGGTGGACTTCGCGACGTGGCCGGTTTCATGACCATCCCTTTTCACGCTTTCGCAAAAGGGCGTGTGATTCATCACTGCGCATTGCGCATCCGAAGCATCAACCAGCCGGTCGAGGTCGGCGGGGTCGTGATTCGCCCGGGGGATGTGATCCACGGAAGCCAGGAAGGCGTGATCCGGATTCCGCCGGCGTGCCTCGAACGGCTTCCTGAGCGCGCCGCGAAGATGCGGGCGTTTGAGCACGAGGCCCACGCCATCCTGCGCCAGCCCGAGATTGCGCCGCGGGACAAGAAGCAGAGAGTGGGCGAGCTGCTGCTGACTTATGGTTTTGCCAAGTGAGGGATCGATGAAGCGAGTTATCCTTCTGGGCGCGGTGGTGGCCGCCGCAGCCCTTTCCGACGGCGGATCGTCCGTAATCCGCCATGCGTCGTTCGACGACTTCCACGGCGGCACACTGGGCAACTCCGGCGCCAACCTGTATGTCTCGCGCTCCGGCGAAGTCCAGGTGGTCAACCACTGGGACCTCAACAAGGACGGCTATCTCGACGTGCTGATCAGCAACGATCACGACGTGATGGAGACCGTCGACGCGTTCATTTACTGGAACACTGGACACGGTTTCGAGAGCCTGTTGCCGGAGTTGTGGCGCGACCGCCCTCTGGCGGGAGTCTTACTCAAGCTCATGGACCGCCCGGGCACGATCACACGGCTGCCGACGTTCGGCGGAGGCCGCAGCGCCATCGCCGACCTGAACAAGGACGGCTTCCCGGATATCGTTTTTTGCAACTACATCCACAACTATCCGGGTATTCGCACGGCGTTTGTGTACTGGGGTTCGGCCACCGGGTACGCACCAGGCCGAAAGACCGAACTGCCGACCAACTGGGCCGCGGGCGTGGTCGCTGTGGATCTGAACGGCGATGGCTACCCGGAACTGGTTTTCGCGAATCAGGGCGTGGAGCGCGGCTCCGACGAGATCTCGCCGCCAACTCCGGACGACGCGTTCGTCTATTGGGGAAGCGCGACCGGGTTTCTGCCCGAGCGCGCGACCAAACTGGCCAGCGGCGGTGCGCAGGACGTAACCTCCGGCGATTTCAACAAAGACGGTTTCCCTGATCTGGCGTTCGCCGATAGCCGCCCCGGGAAGGATCGCGTGTTGATCTTCGCGGGCGGAAAAACCGGACCGAAGCCGGAACCCTCCGCGACCCTGGCGCTCCCGGCGCCGAACAGCCTTCGCGCCGCGGACGTGAATGGAGACGGCTTCCAGGACCTTGTCGTCACGCTCTCGGGGAAAGCGGAATCGATCCGTATCGACGAAACACCTGGTACCGAGGAGACCCAGAACTCTGCCCATGTCTTTCTTGGCGGGACCAACGGATTGAACGCCAGGGAACCCCTACGGCTCGCGGCCAGGCACGCACGCGCATCCTGGGTGGCGGATTTCAATCGCGACGGTTCGCCGGACATCGCAATCGCCAACGGCGAAGGGGCCAGTTATGTCTACTGGGGCGCTGGTGGGCATTTCTCGGCGGCGCGGCGGACGGAATTGCTAACATCGTCCGCGAGCGGAGTGGCGGCCGGCGATTTCAACAAGGACGGATACCTCGACCTTGTCTTTTCCAATTCACGAGGCGAAGGAACCCACGACGTGGCGTCCACGATCTATTGGGGCGGGCCTCGAGGCTTCGCCTCTTACGTCCGCAGCGACCTGCAGTCGTTCGGAGCCGCCGACGTCAACGTCTCCGACTTGAACGGCGACGGACGGCAGGACGTTCTGCTTGTCAATCAGTACAGCGGAGCCGTCGACGGCCGCGTCAACTCGACCATCTTCTGGGGCAACCCGCATCATCACTATTCCCCGGCCTTGATGACGAAACTGCCGACCGCCGGCGCCTATGACACCACCGTGGCCGACTACAATCAGGACGGCTTTCCCGATATCGTAGTGGCGAACTCCTACGTCGAGGGTTCTTATTTGTACTGGGGTGGCAAAGAGGGTTATTCGCCGTCGCGGCGGCAGACGCTGCCGATCGGCCGGGCGATCGCCGGGAGCACCGCCGATCTTAATGGCGATGGCTATCTCGATCTGGTGTTTGTCGGCTCTAAGGGCCGCGTCGTCTCCGCCGGCACCATTCTGTGGGGCTCGGCGGATGGTTTTTCCGACAAGCGGAAGTCGATCCTCCCGCTCAAGCCGAAAACGTCGCTGTCGGTGTCCATCGCCGATCTCAACCGCGACGGGCATCTCGACCTGGTGTTTACCGACGGCTACTTCGACGGCGTGCAGATCTTCTGGGGCAACAGCCAGGATTTCGCCGAGTCCCGCAGTTGGAGCCGAAAGGTCACCGCCGGAAACGTGAAACTGGCCGACCTGAACAACGACGGCTATCTCGATTTCATTTTCCCGGGCGAGTTCGAACCCCAGACCAAAACGCGCACTGCCAAGACGCGTATCTACTGGGGCACGAAGGAAGGGACGCCATCATTCGACAACGTGCTCGAGATGGAAGCGTACCAGTCGCTCGAGTGCGCCGTCGCGGACTACAATCGCGACGGTTACCTCGATTTCGCTTGTTCCAACTACATGTCCGACTCGACGCGTTCGGTACCCATGTTCATCTTTTGGGGGAACAAGGACGGCAAGTATAGCGACGCGCGGCGAACGGACCTCCCGGCGGAGTCATCGGCGGGAGTTCAGGCTCTGGACCTGAATCGCGACGGGTACACCGACATCATCATCCACAACCACATCAAAGACGGGAATCACACCATCAACACGTACATCTACTGGAATGGGCCGGACGGGTTTAACAAGGACCGCAAGACGGAGTTGCCCACGTTCGGGCCGCACTTCTCGCAAATGGTGGACGCCGGAAACCTGTACACGCGCAAACTGGAAGAGGAGTACGTCTCAGCTCCTATCGCGTTGCCGCCGGGTAAGTCCGCCGCTTCCATCACCTGGAAGGCCGACGAGGCCCACGGAGCGCGCCTGGATTTCGAGGTGCGGAGCGCGCCGGGCAAGGAAGCGCTCGCCACAGCGAAGTGGTCCGCTTGTAGACGAGGGGACGGCGCCTCCGCATCGATTCCCTCGCCCGGCGCCGACCACCGTTGGCTGCAATACCGCGCGGTCTTCCGTTCGCCCGACGGAGGAGCGTGGCCGGTATTGCGCGGAGTCGAAGTGGCGCTCAAGTAAGATCCCCTGGGTGCTTCGCGCAAACACGGGGTGTATGCTTTGGTATGAAGCACAACATTTCTCTCTCTTCCGGCCACCGGAACCGAGCCGCGACCGGAACCGAGCCGCGACCGGAAGGGAGCGGGCAAGCGTTTGCCGTTCGAGTCGTCTGCTTGCCGTAGTGCTGTTTAGGACTAAGGTGTGCGGAAATCGAGTGCGAGCGCCAGCCCCTTGCGGTCGGGCTCTCTGATGGTGCGGGCCATCGGGAGTGGTGGAGGGTCCGCTAACTAGATCATCGAAAAGGTACCGCAGCGGAAGCCGCCATCGGTCGCAATCAACTGGCCGGTAATGTACGAAGCGGCGGGCATGCAGAGGAATGCCACTACGCTGGATACCTCTTCCGGTTCGGCGATCCGCCCCATCGGCGTGCGCTCCAGGATCGATCGATAGATTTCTTCGTTGGCCAGCACGGACTCGACCAGCGGCGTGCGTGTGTACCACGGTGCGACGAGATTGACGCGGATTCCGTCCCGCGCCCATTCCGCCGCCAGGGAGCCCGTCATGTGGCACATCGCGGCCTTCGACATGGCATAGACGACCCCAGTTCCGATCGGGGTGATTCCGGCTACCGACCCGATGTTGACAATGCTCCCTCGTCCCGAGGCTTTCAGATGCGGATGCAACAGGCGGCTGAGCTCGAAAGCGGACGTTAAGTTCGCGTCCATTACGCGGTCGTACTCTTCCTTGGAGTAGGCCAAGCTTCGCTTGCGAATGTTGGTACCGGCGTTGTTCACCAGGATGTCCACCCGCTCCCACGAGGAGGGCAGGGCGTGGATCACGGCCGCGCGCCCTTCCGCCATCGAGACATCGGCCGCGACGGCGAGCGCACCCGAGGCCTCGTCACCGACGACACGAGAGAGTTCGCTCCGGTTCCGCGCCACGACCGCGACCTCCGCGCCGAGCAACAACAGTTCCTTCACAATGGCGAGGCCGATCCCCCGCGAGCCGCCGGTCACTACCGCCCGGTATCCATCCAGTCGCCAACGATTCATCTGTCTTGTCTTCCCTGCCGGATTTGGCGGATGACGTCCGCCGCCAATTGCCGCGCCTGAGGATCGTTTCCGTCGAGCACCCGCTGATATTGGCGCAGCGCTTGCTCCTGGTCGCCCTTGCTCAGAAGCAACCCCGCGAGGTTGAAGCGGGCGGTGACAAACCCCGGGTCCAGGTCGAGCACCCGCCGGTACTCCGCGATGGCCTCATCGATCCGGCCGAGACTTGCCAACGTCACGCCGAGATTGAGGTGGGCTTCCACATAGCGCGGCTTGACGCGAATGGCGTCCTGGTACGCCTCGGCGGCCTTCGAGTAATCGCCGCGGGCGCGCAGGGTCTCGGCCAGATGCAGGTGGGCTTCCTCCGCCTGCGGCGCGGCACGTGCGAGCGCAAGCCGCATGGCCAACTCGTCATTGGGATGCGATAACTCCAGAAACGCGAGCCCCGCCACGGCCCCGCCCAGAATCGCCACGTGCCCCCAATCGCTGGTGCGGAAGGCGTGCCAGCGGCCCCACCAGGCGTCCCTGGAGAGGCTGGCCCCGAGATCGCGGATGCCAAGCGACTGCCGCGTCTTAGCGTCCCGTACCTTCCAGATAAAGCCGTCGTAGTAGTAGTGCAGAAAATTCGAGGTCGCGATGAAGGCGATCAGCGGCCCTCGCCAGTCCGGGTCCCCGACGTAGTTGCGAAGATAGTTGATCCCACCGTAGGCGAGGATCAGAGAACCATAGAGAGCAACCAGGATGGTCTGCGGGCGGAACAGAAAGCGGCCCAGGGCGGCCACGGGCGCGCCCTTCGCCACCCGGTTGGTGTTGTACACCCAGACTATGGCGTAATACTGCAGGCAGTGGAATGCCGACCACACGGCGAATCCGACGATGAAGTCCGGATAGATGACGTACAGGTACCAGGACGCCGCGAGAAAGATCGCGAGCGTTGCCACCTTGCGAATGTTCAACTTTCCTTTTCGCCACCGGTCGAAGCAGAACGCCACATACGCGACCGCGATCGCGAGAGTCAGGGCATACAGTACGATTTGAAACGCGCCGTATGCCGAAGCCACGGCCACCGGAATCCCGCTTTGCAGAGAATTCAGCAGCAGGTTGTGGCGGTAGTGCGGGCTGGCGGCAATCATCGAGACGTAACTGGAGATCGACACGGCCCAGTCCATGCGTGACGTCCAGACGTCCACCTCGCCGCTCTTGGCGTCGTAGATGCGCATGAATCCGAAGTGCTGCATCAGCACGTGCCAGATGTCCCACGCGAATACGAAGATCAGCATCCCGTGCAAACCGTGCCGGTCGAACCACAATGCGGTCAGAAATACCAGCGGCGGCGCCAGCAGGAACCTGGCGCGATAGCGGCGGAAGAGTTCCTTATCGAGGTAGGCTCTCAGGAACCCAGGAAGGTGATGGCCGAAGGTGAAGAACGCCAGCAGGAAGAAAGAATATGCCTGGGAGGTCCATAACCGCGCCAGGGGCAATAGCGCGGCGGCCGCGACTACAGGCGCGCCAATGAAGAGCACACTATCCCATACAGGCGAAACGATCCAGGGACCGGCAGGCGCCTGCGGTCCCTGGTCTCGTGGTGATACGGCCGTTTTCTTTTGGGGCACTCGCAATTAGAACGACAACTTTAACCCGAATTGTATAATGCGCATCGGATTGCGCAGGGTCCGAACCTCGCCCATACGGGGCGCGTCGGGCGTCAGAGAGTTGATAGTGGAGAAGCCGATAGGGTTGGGCTGCCCGAAGTAGGGCGTGTTCATCGCGTTGAAGAACTCCGACCGGAACTGAAGCCTGAAGCGCTCGGTGATCCGGAAATTCTTGAACAGGCCGAAGTCCAGGTTGCTCTGTCCGGGCGAGTTGATGATGTTGTAGCCGGAGTTTCCGAAGTGGCATAGATCCGGACGGCTAGCGACGTTGCAGGTGACACGGCGAAACGCCTGGGGATCGAACCAAAGTTCGCGCCTTGGATTGTCGATGCTGCCGTCGGCGAGACGGTCGGGACGAATGATCGCCGCGCCGGTGTTGAGGTCGTTGCCCTGCGAGACGGTGAACGGGAGGCCCGTGCGGAGGGAGTAGATCCCGTTGGACTGCCATCCGCCGATGACGTGCTTGAGGAGACCGGGCAGGTGCGAGCCCGGCAGTTCCCACACCCAGTGGGCCACCATGTTGTGGGTCTGATCGAACCGGAAGCGGCCCCGGCCGTCGTGGCGGTCGATGCGCGGCTGTTGGAAACCTCCATCCTCGTTGCCGCCGGCTTCGCCGTCGCCGTGTGACTTGCTATACACATACGACACACCAAACGCGAGGTTCTTGGAGAATCGTTTGTCCAGCTTCATCTGGAGTCCATGATGGAACGAGTTGCCGAAAGCATCGAGATACCGGATGTTCGACAGCGCCTGCACGCCAAGGGTGGGGGTCGCCGGGTCGTAGATGAACGGATACGGCCGGCGCGCCTGCACGTTGGAATCGGAAGATGGCGAGGCGTCATTGTAAGGGGTCATGGCGCTCATGACGTGGGAGCCCTTGCTGCCGACGTAGCCGACGGTCAGCGACGTGCTCCACGGCAACTCCCGCTGTACGTCGAAACTCCATTTCCAAACGTCGCCGTCTTTCAAGTCCGGGCGGATATGGAGAACGGCCACGGGCCTGGCGACGCCGCGTGTGCCCGTGCCCGACAGGAACGGGTCGTTGAGCGTGATCGGCGTGGAGGTCGGGCGAATCCTCCGCGTAGCCACGTTGTAAGTGGCGCCGTCCGCGCCGGTCGTAGGAACCGAACGCGCCGCGTCGGTCACCTGCTGGAAGAGCAGGCTGCCGGACTTCGGCGGATTCAGGTTCAGGATGGTGAATGCGTTCCAGTGCATGGGGTTGTCGAACCATCCCGCACCCATCCGGAATACCCACTTGTCGGTGGGACGAAAGGCGATGCCCAGCCGGGGCATGAGGAAATAGCGGTACTGCCGCCAAAGGTTGACCGCGCCGCGCTCGTCGACCGACTCAGGACCCATCGTTGGGATCAGTTGCCCCGTCGCCGGGTTCCTGTACTCTGTGCCGCGGCCTTCGCCGGGGAAGTTGAGGGTGCGCCAGAAGCCCTTGGTGTCCCGGGCGTTGCCGATGTAGTCGTAGCGGAGACCAAAGTTGATCGTCAGCTTGGGGTGTACCTTGAAATCATCGTTGACGTACGTGCCCCAACGCGTTGACACGGGAGTGGTCTGAGGCACTCCTTCCGCGGTTTCGGTGGTGGACGGAACACCCATCATGAATGAGGCGTAATTCAGGCCCGCCTCGTTTGCGCCCCAGTTGACGCGGCCGGTGGGCAGGTTCGCGCCGGCGTCGTCCATCTTGATGCGGTTCATCTCGAAGCCGAATTTCAGGTTGTGGCGGCCCTTGACCAACGAAACGTGATCGCCAAATTCATACCGGTTGGGGTTGTTGTAGTCGCGCCGGTCGCCGATGGCAAACAGACTCAGGGTCGGGTAGCCTTGCTCCTCGACCGTCAGAGGCCGGTTGCCGTCGCTGAACACGCGGTACTGGCCGATTCCCAAGGCGTCCATGGAGAACTTTTCGTCGAACGTTCTTGGGCTAACGGTTCCGTTCTTGAACAACTGGAAGCCGAAACGGAATTCGTTGATCATGTTCGACTTCAGCGTGTGGACCCATTGCGTGGCCAGATTGGCGGTTCGCGTGTCAAAGGTAGTGTAGAAGTTGGGGTTGATCGTATTGGAAGTCTGGGAACTCTCGTTCCAGGCAAGCCGTGCGAACACGCGGTCGCGCTCGTTGAAGTGGTGATCGACGCGGCCGAAGATCTGGTCAACCCTCAGTGGAGCGGGCAAGGGCCGGCGGTAGTTGATATCCAGCGGATCGGCCGTCTGGAACTGCGCTTTTGGCACCACCGGAAGGATGCTGTTCACGATCCCCGGATGCAGACGAGTTTGCGGGATGATGTTGCCCGGGAACGGGTCGCCGGTGAACGGGTCCCAGACCAGAATCGGAAGACGCGCCTGGCGGCCGGTGGCCGGGTTGATGGTGCCGCGCAGCACCTCGGAGAAGTCGCCGTTCCGCATCTTGTCGGTCAAGACCGTTGTCTCGCCGACGCCGGTGATCACTTCGCGGCGCGCCTCCCAATTCGCCGACCAGAACGTCTTGTTCTTGATGATGGGTCCGCTCGCCACAAAGCCGAACTGGTTAAGCCGGCGCGCGTCCTTTCTGGCGCGCGGCTGCCCCGCCGGAAGCTGGAAGTTGAGGAAGTAGTTCTCCGCGTCGAACTTGTCGTTGCGGAGGAACTCGAACAGGGTGCCGTGTATCGCGTTGGTGCCGCTTTTCATCGTCATGTTGACGACGGCGCCGCCGCCGAAGCCGTACTCGGCCGAGAAACTGCTGGTCTGAATCTTGAACTCTTCCAACGCTTCGATGGAGGGGACGAACGGCGTGACGGCCCGCCGCGGGTCAGCAGCGTTGGTACCGTCGATCGACACCACCTGGTGTAGCTCTCGAACCCCGTTCGCGCTCACCGAGAAAGCCCCATTAGGGATATATCCCCCCTCGCCGTTGTTCAGCCCCGACCGGTTCCCGAACTGGACGCCGGGAACCAGCACGGCCAGTTGAACGATGTTGCGCCCGTTCAGCGGCAACTCGACGATCCGCTTGTTCTCAATGACGCTGCCGACGATCGCGTTCTCCGTGTTCAAGGTCACCGCGGCCGCCGAGACGTTCACGGTTTCGGTCACCGCGCCGACATCGAGCGTAAAGTCCTGCCGGACCTGCGCTGCGGTCTCGACGCGCAAGCCGCTGGCGACCTGGGTCTTGAAGCCCTGCATCTCGCAGCGCACCTGGTAATTGCCGACTTCCACCAACTGGAAGCTATAGAGCCCGGCTTCGTTGGTCGGCAGCGACCGCTCGACGCCGGTGTCGACGTTGCGAATCGCGACGCCCGCCCCTTGAATTGGGGCGCCGCTCGAGTCGGTCACCAACCCCTGAATCGTCTGAGTGACGGATTGCGCATATCCCGGTACGCTAACCGCCACCATCGAAAGGACCATCAGAAAAACCGCGCGCAGCAGTCTCCCGCCCTTCTTCGAACACTCCATCACGAACATTGTGAGCCACCCCCAGTGCCCGGTAGGAATACCATATTACAGACCCATAGGGCAACAACTTTCGGCACGGTGCGCGCTATGCTGGACGGACAGCCATGCAGATTCTGCGAGCCGCGGTGGTTCAGGCCGCGCCCGTTCCGTTCGACCGCGAACCATCGACGGCGAAGGCGGTCGATTGGATCGGCCGGGCGGCTGCCCAAGGGGCGCAACTGGCGGTCTTCCCGGAAGCCTTTCTCTCGGGCTACCCCAAGTACCTGGATTTTGGAGCGCGCGTGGGCGTGCGGACAGATGAGGGTCGCGCTTTGTTCCGGCGCTATTACGAAAGCGCTATCGATGTGCCGGGGCCCGAAACCGAACTCCTTGGCGACGCGTGCCGCGAGCACCGTCTGCACGTGGTCATCGGCGTGATTGAGCGCGATGGAGGCACCCTCTATTGCACCGCGTTGTTCTTCGACGCGGCTGGAACGCTGATGGGTAAGCACCGAAAGGTAATGCCGACCGCGATGGAACGCCTGATCTGGGGATTCGGCGACGGCTCCACTTTAGCCGTGCTCGACACGGCCATCGGCAAGATCGGGGCCGCCATCTGCTGGGAGAACTACATGCCGCTGCTGCGCACGGCCCTCTACGCCAAAGGTGTACAGCTGTATTGCGCGCCCACGGTGGACGATCGCGATAGCTGGGCGCCGACGATGCGGCACATCGCCGTCGAAGGACGCTGTTTTGTCCTTTCCGCGGTTCAGTATCTTCGCCGCCTGGACTTGCCGGATGACATTTCAGCGCAACTTCCGCCGTCGGCGCCGGAGGTTCTGATCCGGGGTGGAAGCCTGATCGCGAATCCGTTCGGCAAGGTTCTTGCGGGCCCTGATTTCTCCGGCGAGACGATTCTGACCGCGGACCTCAATCTCGACGAGATCATCGAGGGGAAGTACGATCTCGACGTCACCGGGCATTACGCACGGCCCGACATCTTCCGGTTCAGTGTGAACGAGGACGCCTGAGCCGTTTCCCCGAGCGGCCGCGACCCAGGTACGCTGGTGAGTCACAGAGTCATGCCATACGATCAACTGCTGTATCTGTCCCGCCGAGCAGTGGAAGACCTCGGCGTGGAGATGCCTGCCATTATTGACGCCGTGGAGGCTGCGTTCGTCGACAAGGGCGCGGGACGCGTGGAGATGCCGCCAAAGCCGGGCATCCACACGCGGCCGAACGCCTTCATCCACGCGATGCCGGCCTACCTCCGTTCTTCCGAAGCCGCCGGCATGAAGTGGATCTCTGGATACCCGGCCAACCAGGACATGGGGCTGCCCTACATCTCGGGGCTGTTTATCCTCAATGACGCCGCTACCGGATTTCCTCTCGCCGTGATGGACGCCACCTGGATCACCGCGATGCGAACCGGCGCGGCCACGGCGGTGGCGGCCAAATACCTGGCCCGCCCGGATTCAAAGACCCTGGCCATTCTCGGCTGCGGCGTGCAAGGCCGATCGAACACGCTGGCCGTCAAACAGGTTCTGCCCCGGCTGGAACGGGTGTTCGCCTACGATCTCCGGCCGGATGTGGCGGAGGACTTTCGCCGGGAGTGCGAGGCCCGGCACGGCCTGGCGTGTGAGGTTTGTGCAAGCGCGGAGATGGCAGTGCGCGCGGCGGACGTCGTCGTGACCGCGGGGCCGATTCTGCTTCATCCGTCTCCGGTGATCGTGCCCGAGTGGCTGCGCGCAGGGTCGTTCGTCTGCCCGCTCGATTTCGATTCGTACCTGACGCCGGCGGCGTTCGCCGCGGCCGACTTTCTCTCCACCGATGACGTCAAGCAGTATCTCTACTACCAGCAGACGGGATACTTCGGCGATTGTCCCTCGAATCCGGTGGATCTCGGTGAGGTTGTCTCCGGCGGGGTGCCGCGGCGAAAGCGGGAGAGCGATCGCATCGTTTCCGTGAACCTGGGATTGGCCCTCGAGGACGTGGCGACCGCGAAACTGCTGTACGACCGTGCGGTGGCGCTTGGCGCCGGGATTCGCCTGGAGTTGTAGGATCAGGGAACCAACGGCCGCCGCGCCGCGCCAGCGATGCGGCGCGTTGCGCGATCCTGCAGCAGCACGACCAGCGCCACGCGGGACATGTTCCACGCGTCCTCTATCGCCAGGGCCGTTTCCGTTGAGAAAGGCTTGCCGCCTGTCTTTCCTACCGGATGCCATCGGCGGACGACGCCATCATGTTGGATGCGCCGACCCTGGTTTTCACCGCGAGTCACACTGGAGGCGAGCCCGTCCTCGGTGACCACAAGGATCACCTCACTGTCGGTCGCCGCCTCCACCGCAATGCGGACGCGGGCGGAGGCGCCATCCCTGCGTACTTCCAGTTGAGGAATTACTTTGACGTCCCTGGCGGCCTTCTGAATGGCCTCCGCCGCCAATCCCGGCTGGTTGCCGACAAACTCGAACCTACCGTCCACGATCATCTGGGGCGTGTAGACCGCCTCCGTTCGCAACGCCCGCGAGTAGACCTGCTGCCGTTGGCTGAATGCCGCGGAGGAGAACGGATCTTTCCACCCCAACTGATTCCAGTAGTCCACGTGCAGGCTGAGCGGAATGACCTCGACAGCCGAGAAGGGTTGCGAACTCAGACGGATCAGAAGCTCATCAGCCGGCGGACAACTGGAGCAGCCTTCCGAGGTAAACAACTCGACGACGACCGGAACTCGCGGGGCGGCGGCCATGGGAAACCCGAGAAGCATCACGACCAGGAACAGGAGCATGGCATCGAGCGGTTGGTCGCGCGCGGACGACGAAAACTTCCCGTCTACCAGGCGTGCGGCTCTTCGAGATAGGTGTAACCGTGCAATCCATCTTCGTAAAAGCGGAGCAGACGGCCCGATTCCTCGTAGCCGATGCGGCCCTCGCGCAGCGCCTGCTCGACGTCCTTCCGCAACTGATTCATCAGGGAGTCGGTGGAGAACTGGACGTAGTTCAGCACCTCCCTGACGGTGTCGCCCTTGATCACGGCCTCGAGCATCGGTTCGCCGGTTTCGCCGACGCGGACATGCACGGCGTTGGTGTCGCCGAACAGGTTGTGCAGGTCGCCCAGGATCTCCTGGTAGGCGCCCACGAGGAACGTGCCGAGGTAATAGTCGTTGCCGTCGAACTCGTGCAGCGGCAGCGTGCGCTTGACGTCGCGGCGGTCGATGAACTGGTCGACCTTGCCGTCCGAGTCGCACGTAATGTCTCCAAGGACGGCGGGCCGGTCGGGCTTTTCGCCCAGGCGGTGAATCGGCATGATGGGGAACAATTGCTTGATCGCCCAACTGTCCGGCATGCTCTGGAACAACGAGAAGTTGCAGAAGTAGGTGTCGGACAGCATCGCTTCCAACCCCTCCAACTCCTCGGGGAAGTAATCCAGTTCATGAGCCAGTCGATTAATTCGCCGGCAGATCGCCCAGTAGAGGTTTTCGGCTAAGGAGCGTTGCTCGATGGGAAGATAGCCCAGGCTGAACAGGTTCAGCGCCTGGTCGAGCGCCTGTTGCGCGTCGTGAAAGCTCTCGAGCAGGTTCTTCTGGCTCAACGCGCGATAGGTCTCCACCAGATCGACTAGCGGCTGTTCAGGTTCGTCCGGCAGCGCCGGAGGCTCGGCGTCCTCCGCGAAGCCCGAGACGCCCAGTACGTTGAAAACCAGAACGCTGTGGTACGCGGCGATCGCCCGGCCGCTTTCGGTAATGATGGTCGGATTCGGGACTTGAGCCTCGTCGCACACGCTCTGGACGTGATAGATCACGTCGTTGGCGTATTCCTGCAGCGTGTAGTTGACGCTCGATTCAAAGTCAGTCTGCGAGCCGTCGTAGTCGATGCCGAGGCCTCCGCCGACGTCGAGGTATCGCAGGCCGGCGCCCAGGCGGCACAACTCCACGTACAGCCGGCCAGCCTCGTTGACGGCGCCCTTCACCTGCCGGATGTTCGTAATCTGGCTCCCGAGGTGAAAGTGCAGAAGCTGAAGGCAATCGCCCATCCCTTTGCTTTTGAGCTCACCAAGCGCCTCCATGGCTTCGCTCACCGTAAGGCCGAACTTGGAGCGGTACCCGCCCGACGATTTCCAGCGGCCGGAACCGCGGCTGGCGAGTTTAATTCGGACGCCGATGGTCGGGCGAACGCCCACCTTCTCCGCGTATTTGAGGATCAGGTCGAGTTCGGTGTATTTTTCGACGACCGGAATGATCTGCCGCCCGACCTTCTGGGCGAGCATGGCCATTTCGATGTACTCGTCGTCTTTAAAGCCGTTGCAGATAATCGGGGTCTGGTTGTCGGCCAGCGCCATCACGGCCAGCAATTCCGGCTTGGAGCCGGCTTCCAGGCCGAAACCGAGGGGCCGGCCGAACTCCAGCACCTCCTCCACGACATGGCGCTGCTGGTTGACCTTGATCGGATAGACGCAAATGTAGCGGCCCTGATACTTGTGCTCGGCAATGGCGGTGGAGAACGCTTCAAAGATCTCGCCGAGGCGGTGTTTCAGGATCTCGGCGAAGCGGACCAGGATCGGCAGGGAGATGCCGCGCAGCACGAGCGTATCGATCAGTTGCTTGAGGTCGATGGAGCGGTTCGTCTCCTTGGTTGGATGCACGCGGACGTGCCCGTTGTCATCGATCGAGAAGTAACCCTTGCCCCACGCGGCGATGTCGTAGAGATCCCGCGCGTCCTGAACGGTCCACCGGTCGGTGGGGTCGAGGACGATCGCGCCTTTTCTGCCGTTGCGTTCTTGCGAAGCCATTGCCAAAACATTTAGTGTCCTTCAAAACGGGAAGGCGCGGCAAGTTAATAAACGGTGACGCCGAGCAGTGGGCGTTGGTTGGCGGGATCGGTGGCCACCGTGTTGTTGGCGTTGCGCATTCGCAAGTTTGCGAATAGACTGGGAGCGGATGCCCAGGACCACCGTCCTCCTCTACTGCGATGAAGACGGCTCATGCCCGTTCCTCGAGTGGATCCTTTACCTTTTTCACGGAACAGTCGCGGCCATCGTGTCACACGGGATCGTCAAGGAGCGGGCCGTCCCGCCGAAGGAAATCGACCTCGCGATGGAGCGGAAGCAACGGTTTGCGGCGAATCCCGGAAAGCATCGAAAGGGGGAGCGCACAGAATGACTAAGAAACCCAAGACCACGACGGACGCTGTCGAAATCATCTACCGACGGCTGTACAAGGGCAAGCCGGAACGGATCAAGGGCTTGGAAGAAGCGTGGGCTAACGACGAGATCGCCCGAACGATTTTTGAGCTCCGAACCAAGGCAGGTCTGACGCAAGCTCAACTCGGTAAGCTGATCGGAACAACGGCGTCTGTCATCTGCCGCCTGGAGGACGCCGACTACGAAGGGCATTCGCTGGCAATGCTTCGCCGGATTGGCGCGGCGCTCCATCAACGTGTTGAAATTCGCTTCGTTCCCATCCGGCGCTCCGCATAGCGCTGGATTCCGGGTCCGGGTCAGCACGCCGGCTCAGCCTTGTTCTCCTGTTCGTTCCGAGACCGGCGCCACATCGCGCTCGATCTCGATCCGGATGAGACCGTTGTCCCCCTTCACGGGCAATCGTTTCGGCGGCTGCAGCCATCGCTTCGGCAGCCTGGAGAAGTAGATCAAGCGCTCGACCAGCGGCAGCAAGCGCCGCACCGTGGTGCCGTGGAGCAGCAGACTCCCCGCCACCAGCAGCGGGTGCGGGATGGTCGTACAGCAGCGCGAGCAGATGCCGATCTCTCCGGCGCGCCCTTCCGCATGCAGGCTCCGCATGCGCCGCATCTCCGCCGAATTCCAGATCTCTTCCACCGAGTTTACGCTCAGGTGACCAAGCGGTGCGCCGTCCAGCATGTAGCTCTGGCAACATGGGTATACCCCGCCATCCTGCTTGACGTACATCGGCCCACGCCACAGGTAGTGACAGGGGTGCTTCCACTCCTGCGACTCGTGGCCGGCATCGGGGCGCATCAGGTTGGTCTCGTCTTCCTTCAGACGCACCTGGTCGACGCCGGGAACGGCCTTCCAGAACCGGACGAATTCGTCCGCCTCGTGCGCGTTGCCTTCCATCCGGACCATCTGAACCACCAGTTGAACGTTCGCCTTCAACTCGTTCTTCAACCTGGCGAAGCGAACGAAGTTGTCCCTGACTTTTTCGAAGCGCGCGCCCTTACGGTAGTACTCGAAGGTCTCCTTCGACATGCCGTCGAAGCTGAGCGTGATGTGAGCCAGCGGAGACGCCAGAATCCTGCGGGAGGTCGCCTCATCCAGGAACGTGCCGTTGGTGGAGAGCAGCGTCGAGACGTGGTGCCGCTCGCAGGTTTCGATCCGCTCGAAGATCTTGCGGTCCATGAACGGCTCGCCCAGCCCAATGAGCATCATGTGCTCGGCGCTCGAGCCGGACTCGCGCACCAGCCGTTCGAAGATTTCGTCGGCCATGTCTTCCTTCGGCTGCTTGTGCGTTTCCCGGGGACACATCGGGCAATAGAGATTGCACTTCGCCGTGGTCTCGACAATGTATTCGACCGGAAGACCCTCCAGGACGGATTGCCGCCTGAGATAACCCCATAGGAGTTTCGCCCGGTTCCAGGCACGCACCTCCTCATTGTACCCGCCGGTCGCGGTTATTCTATCGTTAAGAGCCCTACCGGCATCGAAGAATCGTGCAGAACCGCGTTCGCCAACTCAATCAGGCGTCTGTTCCGGCCGGGGCGCGCTACCTCGTCTACTGGTCGCAGATGAACCGCCGCGTGGACTCGAACCACGCGCTGGAGTATGCCGCCCAGTGGGCCAATGCGCTCGGGTTGCCCTTACTTTGCTACGAAGGGCTCACGTGCTCGTATCCGTGGGCCAATGACCGGATACACACGTTCATCCTGGAGGGCATCCCCGAGCAGGCAAATCGGCTCCGCGAGCGGGGAATCGGCTACCTGTTCTACCTGCGCCGGACGCAGACGGACCCGAACGACGTCCTGTATCGGGTAGCCGCCGATGCCGCCGCGGTCGTCACCGACGACTATCCCGTCTTCGTCGCCGCTAAGCACAATCCCAGCGTGGCGGCGAGGCTGGACGTCCCGTTCCATGCGGTGGATTCAAGCTGCATCGTGCCGATGAACTGCTTTCCAAAACGGGAGTACGCGGCCTACACGATCCGCCCGAAGATTCACCGCCTGCTGGCGGATTATCTGGTTCCCGCGCCCCGCATAGCGCTGAAGGCCAAGTTCCGCGAAGGGCCCACAGCGATGAAGTTTCATACGGAGGTGCGGGACGAAGACATCCCTGCACTGGTCGCGTCCTGCGAGATCGACCATTCCGTCCCGCCTTCGCTCACCTATCGCGGCGGCCGCCTCGAAGCCGAACGCCGGCTGCGGCTGTTTCTGACAAAGAAGCTGAAGCGGTATGCGGCGGACCACAACGAACCGAGCGCCCATGGCACCAGCGACATGAGCCCATATCTGCACTTCGGCATGATCTCCTCGCTCGAGATCGCGCTCGAAGCTCAGAAGCAAGGCGAGGCCTCGGCCGGGTATCTGGAAGAACTGATTGTCCGCCGCGAGTTGGCGTTCAACTACGCGCGCTTCGCCGAGCGCCCGGATTGCCTGGGCAATCTGCCCGCGTGGGCTTCGACAACCCTGGCGGCGCATGCCGACGACCGCCGCGATCCGGTTTACGCGCGCGACCAATTCGCACGCGCGGAAACGCACGATCCGCTGTGGAACGCTACGCAGAAAGAAATGCTCCTGCGCGGTAAAATCCACGGTTACTACCGCATGTACTGGGGAAAAAAGATCATCGAATGGTCGCCGACCTGCCAGCAGGCGCTCGAGACCATGGTGTATATTCATGATCGCTGGGCGCTGGATGGACGAGACCCCAACACCTACACCAACATTCTCTGGTGTTTCGGCCTCCACGACCGCCCGTGGCAGGAACGTCCGGTCTTCGGCATGATTCGCTATATGTCGGCTGATGGCATGAAACGCAAAACCCGGACCGACGCGTACATCCGCGAGATCGAGCACCTGGAGCAAACCGGGAAGGATCCGTTTCGACTGGTATGAGGGTTACGATCAGCGGGGCTACGGGATTTATCGGCCGGGGACTGGTGGCGGGTCTGCTGCGCGACGGCCACACGGTCTACGTCCTGACGCGGCGCGCCAACACCCCGTATGGCTCGAACGTCGGGATCTTCTATTGGGATCCGCTCGCAGGACCGCCGCCGGATGACGCGCTGAACCGGACGGACGCGGTGATCCATCTCGCGGGCGAACCGGTGGCGCAGCGCTGGACCGCGGAGGCGAAGCACCGGATTCGCGAAAGCCGCGTCGCCAGCACACGCCATCTCGTCCAGGGGATTCGCAGCGTGCCGTACCCGCCGCCGGTTTTGATCTGCGCCTCGGCGGTCGGCTACTACGGGTTCCGCGGCGATGAGTTCCTTACCGAGCAATCCACAGCGGGAACCGGCTTTCTGCCCGAGGTGTGCCAGGAGTGGGAACGGGAAGCGGATGCGGCCTCCGATTTATTGAGGGTCGCCAAACTGCGAATCGGCATGGTTTTGGGTAAGGACGGCGGCGCGCTCGCCCTGATGAGCCCGGCGTTCAAGGCCGGAATCGGCGGGCGCTTGAGCAACGGCAGGCAATGGATGTCGTGGATCCATCACGACGACGTGATCGGACTGCTACGCCACGCTCTCGACGGGTCCGTCTCCGGCCCGATCAACGGAGTGGCGCCGAATCCGGTCACCAACCGCGAGTTCACGCGCCACCTGGCCGCTGCTCTCCATCGGCCCGCGATCTTTCCTGTCCCGGCGTTTGCCGTCAAAGCCTTGTTCGGCGAGATGGCCGAGATTGTGCTGGGCAGCCAGCGGATTCTCCCCAAGGTCGCCGAGGCCACTGGCTACCGCTTCCAGCATCCCGAACTGGCGCCAGCCCTGCGGTCGATTTTTGGCTGAGGCCGTTCCACGCGGCGCTCTCTCCGGGTACAATCGACTCTCTATGAGGTCTACGCTATGAGATCCACAAACGATCGCCGCGTTTTTTTGCAATCGCTGGCCGGGGCCGCGATGTCTCCGCTCGCGCTTTCCGCCAGGAACTATGAAGAGTGGGCTCCCGGCATCAAGATCTCGCTGCAGATTCCCACCGAGGTGCCCGACGATCAACTGGTCTTCGCCAAGCAGATGGGCCTGAAGCACGTCAGCGTGTGGACGGGGGGCAAGACCGCCACGCTCGACAACTTCCTGGCCATCACGAAAAAGGTGCGGGCCGCCGGACTCGAGGTGTGGAACATCGGCAATCTGAACGTTCACAACATGGAGGAGGTGACGCTCAACCTGCCCGGGCGCGACCAGAAGATCGAAGCGTACAAGCAGAACCTTCGTAACCTGGCGAAGGCCGGCATCCGCTACACCACCTATGCCCACATGGGCAACGGCATCTGGAGTTCCGCGAGCGAGACCACTCGCGGTGGGGCGCCGGCGAGGGCGTTCAATCTCAAGACGGCCAAAGGTACGTGGGACGGCAAGGTGTTCGAGGGCCCGCTGACGCATGGCCGCAAGTTCACCAAAGAAGAGATCTGGGAGAACTACACCTATTTCATCAAGCGGGTGGCGCCGGTGGCAGAAGAGACGGGCGTGCGGATCGGGATTCACCCCGACGACCCGCCGGTGCCCGAACTGGGCGGCGTGCCGCGCTGTATCTTCAGCAATTTCGATGGCTACGTGCGGGCGCTCGAAATCGCCAACAGCCCGAACGTCGGGGTGTGCCTGTGCTGCGGGACCTGGATCGAAGGCGGCAAGTCGACGGGCAAAGATGTCGTGGAGGCGGCGCGGGCGTTCGCCAAGATGGGCAAGCTGTGGAAGATCCACTTCCGCAACGTCACCGCGCCGATTCCCTATTTTGTCGAGACCTTCATAGACGACGGCTACTACGACATGTGGAAGATCATGAAGGCTCTCGCCGAGGTGGATTTCCGAGGGATCGCGATCGCGGACCACGTGCCGGGGATGGTGGGCGACTCGAAGACGGGGTGGGCATATAGCATCGGCTACATGAAGGCTCTTCGTGCCCGGGCGGAGGCGGAGGCCGGGCGGAAGTCGTAAATTCGACCAGCGGCATCGGTACCAGTTCTTTCGGTCGAATGCCTCCTCTTGGACGCCTTCGGGGACATCGAAACTGTCCGCCCATTCTTCGAAGGCTCGGACCCGCTCGTCCACGGCTGACCGGTGCGGAGATTCGAGAAAAACAAACTGTTCGATCAACCTGAGGACGTAAGCGTCGAGCGCAAGACCCTCGGATTGAGCGCGAGACGCCAAGTTTGCCTCTACTTCAGGTCTCAACTCGACTCTGATCGTCACGAATCTATTGTGGGGCAATGTCCACTCCCTTCCAGCAGCGGCTCCGAAGAGAAGGCAACCCCACGGAGAGAAGGTGTGCGGAAGTCGAGGCCAGCGCCAGCCCTCCCTTGCGGTCGGGCCTCGGATCGTCCGGGCCTCGGATCGTGCGGGCCATCGGGAGTGGTGGAGGGTGTCGGCAACCCCACGGCTTTACGCCGTGGGCCCCCACGGCTTTACGCCGTGGGCTCCTAACGCGAGCACGACGGCGTCAGTGCTTCATCTGGATCTGTACCAAACTCGAACCCGGCTGCGGCATCGGGGTGGAGAGCGTCTGCGGCCCGCGCCAATGGTCGACGTGCGACGTGTAGTGCACGCAGGCCACCGTGCACATGGGCGCGCACGACTTGGCCGTACGGAACTCGCGCCGGATGTCTTCGACGGTGTACTCCGCCAACGGCCTGCCCGGGTACCCGCGTTGTTGCGAGCAGTAATGCACCAGTCCGTCTTCGCAGATGTAGAGGTACCGCGCGCCGGCGCGGCACTTCCACTCATTCTCGCGGCCGTGAGCGATATTCTCCTGAAAGCCGTTGAACCGCCCGTAGCTGCGCCGTCCGAGTTCCTCGGTCCTCAAGTAGACCTCGCGTTCGATGTCGTTCAACGGCTGCAACTGCCCTTCGCCGTCGTGGATGATCCCCACCGTCGAGCTCAAGCCCAGTTGCAGGGCCCGGCGAGCCACCACCAGCGCGTCCTCCGGATTCCGGATTCCGCCGCCGACCACCGAGTTGATGTTGACGTGGAACTCGGCGTGCTCCGCCAGCATCTGTAGCTTCCGGTCGAGGACCTTCAGGCTTTTCTTCGACACCGCGTCCGGCATCACGTTGTCGATGGAAATCTGCAAGTGCTCCAGCCCGGCGCGGTTCAGCCGTCCGATCCGGTCCGGCGTCAACAGATAGCCGTTGGTGATCATTCCCGCCATCATCCCGTGCGACCGGATATGGCCGAGAATGTCATCCAATTGCGGATGCAGCAACGGTTCGCCGCCGCTGATCGAGATCACCGTCGTGCCGAGATTGGCAAGCAGGTCGATACGATGGTTCATCGTGTCGAGCGGCACGGGCGGGGAGAAGTCGTCAAATTCGTTACAGTAGGTGCACGAAAGGTTGCACCTCCGCATCGGAATGATGTGAGCCATCACCGGGTGATCCGTCGACCACAGGCCTTTGGCCACAACCATGGTCTCCCGGAATCGCCGATGCAGGTATTTCAGACCTCTCCTGATCTGAATCGCCTTGACGGGCATACTAGTGAAGTTTTTATATTAGAACACAGATCCTCAAAACACGCGAAGACCGCATCAGCGGTTGGCGCCTTTTTGCGGCCAAACGGGGAACTGGACCCCCTTGATGGGCAAACTACGGGTCTCGATCGACGCCACGCCGCTGCTGTTGCGCAGCGCGGGCGTCAAGACTTACGTCTATTATTGGATACAATCCCTGCGCGAGGTGGCGGCCCGCGGTCAGGCCATCGACCTGTTTCCCTTCATCGGCGAACCGGGCGAGTGCGTGCATGACCGCTCGTCGGTCAGCGCACTGCGGACCTTTGCCTCCCTGGCGTGGTTGCAGTTGGCGAATGCAACCGCACTTCCGCTGTTGAACGCGGTGGGAAGCCATTGCCACGTATTTCACGCCTCCCACCAATTGCTGCGCCCACCCACCAATTGCCGGGTGTCGGCAACACTCTATGACATGACCTGCTGGCTGGTTCCACAACTCCACTCGACGGCCAACGTGCGCATGGCCAAAACGTTCGCCCGGCTGGTGCTGGAACGCGCCGATGGCATGCTTGCCATTTCGGAGTCGACCAAGCGGGACACGGTGCGAATCCTGGGACTGGATCCGGGCCGCATCGCGGTCATCTACCCTGGAGTGGCTGAAGCATTCTTCACTCCTCACGCAGCCTATACCGGCAAGCCTTACATTCTGTTTATCGGGACGGTCGAGCCGCGGAAAAATATCGGTGTCCTGCTGGATGCGTACGGACTTTTGCCGGAACGACTGCGTGACGCGTTCGACCTGGTGATCGCGGGCTCTCCGGGTTGGGGAGATCCGCAAGTACTCGAACGCCTGCACTCCGGCTTGGGTGGGGTTCGGTATCTCGGTTACGTTGGGGAAGACAAGATCCCGCTCCTGAACGCCGGGGCGACGGTGTTCGTGTATCCGTCGCTGTACGAGGGCTTCGGCCTGCCGGTCGCACAGGCGATGGCAGCCGGGGTTCCGGTCATCACGTCCAATGTGTCTTCGCTGCCGGAAGTCGCCGGGGACGCTGCCTTGCTGGTGGACCCTCGAGACGCGGGCGGGCTGGCCGAGACGCTTGAACGGCTGCTCGAATCAAACACATTGCAGGACAATCTCCGTCAGGCCGGATTGCGCCGGGCGCAGGAGTTTCATTGGAAAGTGTGTGCGCGGCGGTCACTTCGTTACTTCGAACGTGTAGCTCAGGGCCGAACCGCCGCGTGTGCCGCCAGCGACTGAAGCCTCGGTCCCTGTGTGTGATATAGTCGAAAAGCTTCAAAATCAGGCAGAATCGTTGCCTGAATTATGCCGGATTTCTATGTCCGCCGCTCACTTTGAAACTACCGGCGTGCGATCTCCAGCGCACACCGGCCGTGCCGATCGTGAACTGTTCGGCGAACAGTATTTTCGCCAATACGGGGCTTGGAGTATGCCGGCCGGCGTCGTTCCGTACGATCGCGACGGTCCCTGGCCGGCTCTGTTCAGCGGCATCGCCGACCAGATTGTGCGGTCGCTTCGCCCGCGCCGCGCGCTCGATGCGGGCTGCGCGATGGGCTTTCTGGTGGAAGCGCTGTGGGACCGCGGAGTCGAGTGCCGCGGCATCGACATCTCCGATTTCGCGATTTCCAGGGTTCGGCGCGACATGCAGCCCCACTGCCGGGTGGCGTCCATCACCGAGCCTGTGGGCGGGTTCTTTGACTTGGCCATCTGCATCGAGGTCCTCGAACATCTCGATCCGCAAGACACCAAGGTCGCGATTGCCAACCTGTGCTCGGCGGCTGACCGTATCCTGTTTTCGTCCACGCCGGACGATTTCACGGAGCCGACACACTTCAATGTGCGGCCCATTTTCGACTGGCTGAGACTGTTCGCCGCGTGCGGCTTCTACCCGGTGCTGGATTACAACGCCAGCTTTGTGGCGCAGCATGCCTTCCTGCTGGAGCGCCGGGGTCTCGCCTTTCCGGACGAGGTTCTGGCGATGTTCGCCGCGCACCTGAGGCAGCGCCGCGAACTGGGGGAGCAGTACGGCCGGGCCCAGGATTTGGAGCGGCGGCTGGGCGAGGCGGCCGCTCAAGCGCTGGGCGCGGACGAACGGGCCTTCGCGCTCGGCCAGGACAACGCGGAACTGCGGACCGCCGCCGACCGGTTCGGCGAGACCAACGCGCGGCTGAGCGAATCGCTGAGCGCTCTCGAAAGGCTGCCGCAGCAATTGGCAGCGCTGACCGAAGAGAACAAGCGCCTTCAGCACTCCCTACGGCGGCTGGCCAGCCTCGGCGAGAGCCAGAAGGCCGAACTCGATTCCCTGCGGCGGATCGGCGCCGAACTGGAAGATGTTCGCAAGCAGCGGGACTTCCTGATCAGCGCGATGGAGAAAGCGCGGGAGGATCAGGCGCGCGAGGCGGTGACCCGAGACGCCGAAGTACAGCAACTCGCGACGGAGTCAAGTCAGCTGCGAGTCCGGTGCGCGCGGCTGGAAGAACGGCTGTTTCAGATCGAAGGTAGCTCCGGCTGGCGCGCTGTGGTCCGCTACCGGGAATGGCGGCGCGATTTCTTCGGCCGCGGCTCGCGCGCCGAGCAGTTGTTCGAACGTATGGTTCACGGGTGGCTGCCGTCGGCCGAACCGGAGGCGCACGTAGCCCTGCCGAAAGCACCCGTCTCGCCCCTGCAGCCCGATCCGGAGATGCCCGCCGCGGCGCCCGTCGAAGGTACGCACGAGGTGGCACGGTTCGCCCTGATCGTGAGCGGGTGCCCTGGCGATTCCTTCCGCTATCGCGCCGAGTATCAGGCTGAACAGTTGCGGCACCTCGGTCTGGCCGTCGACATTGCCTTATTCGACGAGGTGGAATATGAGAGGGTACTGACGCAGTACCAGGTGTTTCTGTTCCACCGCGTGCCGATCACGCCGGGCATCGAAGCGTTTCTCGGCACGGCGCGGAGCCTGGGAAGGCTGGTCCTGTTCGACACGGACGACCTGGTGTTCAACGAGGAACTGTCCGCCGACATCAAGGCGCTGGAGACGATGGCGCCGCGAGATCGCGAACTGTACCTGGACGGAATTCGCCGCTACCGCAAGACGCTGGCGCTTGCCATGGGCGCGATCGCCACGACGGAAACGCTTGCGCGCGAGATTCGGGAACTCTTTCCGGAGACGCCGGTGGAAGTCAACCGCAATGCCATGGGCGACATGATGGTGCAGCAGGCGGAAGCGGCGATGTGCGAACTTCCGAAGCCGGATGACGGCCTGGTCCGCATCGCCTATTTCAGCGGCACACCGACCCACAATCACGACTTCGCCGTCTGCGCGGGAGTGTTGGCCCGTCTGCTCGAGCGGCACGCGAACCTGCGGCTGATGATCGTCGGGCATCTGGACCTGCCCGGCGAATTGCTGCGCCACGCCTCCCGCATCGAGCGCACCCCGCTGGTTCCGTGGCGCGAACTGCCGCGACTGATGCGCCGCGCCGACATCAACCTGGCGCCGCTCGAAATGGACAATCGCTTCACGGAAGCGAAGAGCGAGCTGAAGTACTACGAAGCGGCGCTGCTGGAGTTACCGACCGTGGCGTCGGACTTGCCCTCCTTCCGGACAGCGATCAGGAGCGGGGAGAACGGATACCTCTGCACCGGCGAAGGCTGCTGGACGAGCGCGTTGGAGCAGTTGATCCTCAGCGAGGATCTGCGCCGGCGCGTCGGAAAGGCTGCCCGTGCCGACGTCGTTTCCCGATACACGACGCGAGCCCGGGCACCCGAGCTTGGCGCCGTCTTGAGCCGCCTGTCAACCAGCCTGCTTCCGCGATCGAGCCGCAAACTGTCAGTCGCGATTGTGGCGCGCGCGCCCATTGCCAATACGGGCGGCGGCTATCGGACCTTGTTTGAGCTGGGTCACGGTTTGGCGCGACGCGGTCACGACGTCCATTTCTATGTCGAGGCCATCGCCCACCTGGCGGGAAAAACCGACGAGGAGATCCGCGAGTTCTGCGGCAAGCACTTCGGCGAGAGTCCGGCCCGAGTGCACGTCGGCCACGACGGCATCCGGCGTTGCGATGTAGCTGTGGCGACGAACTGGCCGACCGCTTATACGGTGGCCCGCCTCTCCAATGCGCTGCTGCGCGTTTACCTGGTGCAGGACGAGGAGCAGAACTTCTACGACCCGGCCGACCCGCTCTACCGCGAGGCCGAACGCACGTACTCGCTGCCGCTCAGGAAAGTCACCGTCGGCGGCCATCTGGCCCGTGTCTTTTCCGAGCGCGATCGTCTGCCGGCACCGCATCTGGATTTCTGTCTCGACCAAACGGTGTTTTACGATCGCAAGCTGCGCGCGGCCGACCGCGTACGCGTCCTGTTTTTCGCCCGGCCTGGCTTGAAGCGGCGGGCTTATCCTGTGGGCGTAGCGGCCTTGGGCGAACTCAAGCGCCGCTGCCCGGAAGTCGAAATCGCGTTCTACGGGATGAAGGAATCGGAGCCGGTCGGTTTCCCTTACGAGAACCTGGGCGAACTATCACGCGAACAGGTGGCCCTCGAGATGAGCCGCAGCCACGTTCACCTATCCTTCTCGCTCAGCAATATCTCGTGGGTGCCGTTTGAAGCGATGGCGTGCGGATGCGCTGTGGTGGAAGCCGATTCGCCGACCGTCACGGGCATGCTCCCTCGTGATGCGGGGCTCTTTGTGCGGCCCGAACCCGCAGCGGTTGCGGCGGCGCTGGAGCGAATCGTGCGCAACCCGCCGCTTCGGGAGCAACTGGCGGCACGCGGCCGCGACTTTCTCGCAGAACGGCCGGCGGGATGGGATGCGGTTTGCACGCAGTTCGAGGGAATTCTGTACGGCTCACTCCCCCTGCCGTGGAAACCGGAGTAGACCGTGCTGAATGCCGCCCTCGCCGCGCTGTTCCGGTCGGTGAAATCTGGCCAGCTGCCACGAGTTCCCATGCCGCCTGATTTCCGATGAAGACCCGCAAGCGCCGGAAGGGCTGGAAGCGTACCTGAACAGTTGCCTGTGCGCCGTCAAAGTGGCGCCGACTCCGGATCGCTGGTCTCCGGAATTGTGAGGGCGACATCGGTCCTTCCGCAATTCGCGAAAGTGGTGTAGGGGTTGCATCCATGCGGCCTGAGGTTCACTTTTCAAAGGGGATGTGCATGAAACGGTATGCCTGCTTGTTGGCTTTGACAGTGGCCGCGTTCGGACAGGACCGGCAATGGGTGGAGGGGTTTGACGAAGTGGACTTCCACTACAACGCGCACCGCGAGAACCGCGCAACCCGCGACTTTCGCGGGATGGCCCGCGGCTACATGACCGCCGGGTGGTGGGCGGCGGGTCAGATGAAGGACAACCATCTTTCCTGGAAGACGGCCGTCGTTCCCGCCGCAAAGGACACGACGTTTGCGTTCATCGCGGCAAACTCACCGCTGCCGTCCGAGTTCGCCCGGGGACCCGAAATCAAGCTGTCCATCAACGGACGCTACGCCCTGACCTTCACGATCGGTTTCAACCGCGACTTTACGTGGAGGGAGGGCGAGTACGAGCTCAAGTACCTGTCGAAGCGCGTCGAGTTTCCGTACTTCGGCTCGCACCGGCAGTTCGAGTTGCACGGGAATAGCGGGATCTACCAGTTCAGCGTTCCGGCCTCGGCGGTAGAAGTGGGCCGTCCGGCGGTGCTGAAGGTGGAATTACTGCCTTTCGCCGGATGGAACAACGGCTGGTTCATGGTGAAGGAGCGCGGGGATGTGCTGAAGCAGTCGATGGAGAGCCTGGAAGGACAGATCGAAGCGCTGCGCCAGGATGTCACCAACCTCACCCAGTTGACGCACGTTCTGGCCACGCAGCAGTACAGCAAGCTTGTCGACACGCGCGAATTCGAACACCGGATGCTGTACACCAACGGATTCCGCCACCTGCATCCGGCCGACCTGATACGGCTGCGCAACGGCGAACTGCTGCTGATGTCGCGCGAGGCGACCGAGCACATCGCCAACGACGGCGACGTGATTATGCTGCGTTCGAAGGACGGCGGCAGGACGTGGGGGGAGAAACAGGTGATCGCCGGGATCAAGGATGTCGATGAACGGGAGGGATGCGGCATTCAGTTGCGGGACGGCACGATCGTGGTGGGCGTCTTCTTTAATGGCCTCTACAAAGCCGACGGCGACTACAACTGGGCCTGGAGGGCGCAGAAATTCGAACCGGGAAAGCGATACCTGGGCGCGTACATCATTACGTCGAAGGACAACGGCCGCACCTGGTCCGGGCCGAACTATGTCGACACCGCGGGCATGCCCTTCACGGATGTGGAAGGTCCCACCGATGCGCCCGTGGAAATGCCGGACGGCTCCATCCTGCTGGCGCTGACCGGCTACAACGTCGAGGGCGACATGGACAACCGGGCCGCGGTGATGCTGCGATCGGTGGACAAGGGGAAGACTTGGAAGTACCTGTCGACCATGGCGAACGATCCCGGGGGCAAGATGCGCGGGTTCACGGAACCGGGGCTGGTACGAACCAAAACTGGGAGGCTGGTGGTGGCCCTTCGGAACGAGGCGCCGGACCACGCCGTCTATACCACCTACTCCGACGACGACGGCAAGACGTGGGTACCGTTCCGCAAGACGGCCATGCACGGGCATCCGGTCGACCTGATCCAGCTCTCCGACGGCAGGGTGATGGCGACGTACGGCATCCGGCCGCGCTCGCACGCGGAACCCGGGGGCATTCGCGCCTGCTTCAGCCACGACAACGGCGAAACGTGGGACATTCTGACCGAGGTCCAGTTGCGGAAGGACTTTGTCAATATGGATATCGGCTATCCGGAGTCGATCGAGATGCCGGGCGGGCGGGTCCTGACGGTGTATTACTACAACCTGTTCCAGCGGTTTTTCCTCGGCGGCACGTTCTGGAAGCCTTAGCCCTCTTACAAATTGGCCCAGGCCGCATCCTCCTC
>JBJXGR010000254.1:0-6153 GCA_046160045.1 Bryobacteraceae bacterium | reverse complement strand
TCGAACTGCCGGAGAACATACTCCTTCTCTCGCGGCGTGCGCCACCACGGCCATGCCTCGAACTGCGGTTTCAGCTTGTCGATCCAGCGGGCGAAGTAGCGCGCCGATTCAACACTGCGGATCGGCTGATCGCCCACGTAGACACGAATGGCATTGGTGGCGGCTTGCGGAAACAGCGCATCGAGCCACGGGTAGGGCTGACCTTCGGCGTATAGTGAATACCAGCCGCTTTCTTCCACCTTCACCGTCTTGCGGAACACGCCGTTCTTCGCGGGCAGCGTCTCGAAGACCTTGCCGTTCCGATGGATCACGACTTTGTCGAGCGGCGCAACCGAGTGGACCATCGTCTCGATCACGATGGTCCCTCCGCCCTTCGGAAGCCGCATCGATCGGCCCGGTAGTTTGCCGTTGATCTTCATCTCGATCATGGGGCCGGTGGAGAAAAACGTCAGACCCTGGCGCATCGCCTCCATCCACGCCCGCATGCCGGTGGCAGCACCCGTATACGCGAACGTCCGGACGCTGCCGATCAGCTTGATGCGATGCAGATTGGAGATCGAGTCCTCGCCGCCCACGGGCGCGACCTTGAAGTCGTTGTTCAGGGCCTGATGCCACACATGCAGGGACGAGCGCGACGCGCCCGACCACTCCAGCGCGTCGATGAGCCCAAACGCCACGTCGACCGGGAACGCCTTTCCGATGCCAAGGCCGGTGTCGAGCGGATCCGCATCGCCATAGAAGGCGTGCACATACCCGGTGTAGGCGCCTTGCGCGCGCGCCTTGCGCAGCATATCTGTATTGCTGGGGTAGACGCTGTCGATGGCCGTGCCTTCATAGCCCGTGGTGAACGGGTTGATGAGGTGGTCCTTCAGCCCGATCATGAACACGTGCCCGTAGAGGGGCGGGCGGTACTCCTCGGCGAAGTGCACCCGGGCCGTGTCTTTGCCGAAGAACTGGTGATCCAGGATCCGGTTGTCCTTGTTCGCCACCAGGTTCATGACATAGTCGAGCCCTTCCGCGCTCGCCATAAACTCGAGATTCGCCGGCGTGTTGTGCAGGTTGCCGGCGTAGTTCATGTGGACGTGCGTGGAGCCGGTCCGCCATCCGCGGGCGGCCCAGTTGGCGCCGCGCTTCATCCGGAGCTTTACCTGCTGGGTCGCGCCCGCCGCGACGGTGATTCCGGCGCTCGCAGGTTCATATTCGAAGCCATGAACGGCGGTCAACGTCATCGGGCCGGGCGGCACCTCCAGCGTGAACTGCCCCGATGTGTGGAACAGGTGCATCGCCGACCGACCCAGCCGCGAATACACATCCGGCGGCGGATAGAACTTGCCATCCGGCGCCAGGCCGTGAATGCGCGCGGGCAGCCGCAATCCGGTTGATGCATCGGCCACGCTTACCCGCAGGGTGCCCATCGGCCGTTTCCAGACACGCTTCGTGATCGCAATCTTGCGGCGCGCGCCGCCCCAGGTTTCGAGCAGCCATAACTGCGGCAGGCCGCCTTCGTTCGAGACATAAGCGATCCATTCCCCATCGGGCGACCAGCGGGGATGGAAGTTGTCGAACTCGCTGAACGTCAACTTGTAAGGATGGCCTCCCGTAACGGGGATGACGTACAGGTTGTTGAACTGATCGGCGGCCGTCGCGGTGCTTGAATAGAGGATGCGCTTTCCGTCCGGCGAGACATGCGGCCGGGTCCGGTAGAGCGACTGCTCTTCCAGAACCACGGTTGCTTTCCCGATGCCGTCAGGCTCGAACGGCATCTTCATGATGTTGCCGGAGCCGAGCGGCACGTTCCGGTTGCACACGAACACGATCTCTTTGCCATCCGGCGTCCAGACCGGCTGCGTCGCCATGTCCCACTCGCCGAAATAGACGCGGTCGCGCGGGAATCGATGATCTCTCGTCAGCGCGATTTCCGGCCCAACCCACTGGCCGTCTCGAATCGGCCGCGCATAGAGATTCAGGAAGCCGCTCGGCTTGGTGGAGACGTACGCCAAATACTTCCCGTCAGGCGAGAAGACCGGATCGAAGTAGGCGTGCTCTTCGTGGACCAGAAGCCGGGTCTCGCCGGTCGCGACATTCAGCACCCGCAAGCCGACCGTCTTGGCATTCTCGTCCGCGGTGTAGACGATCCACTTGCCATCGGGAGACCAGGCCGGGGACGAGTCGTACGTCTTGCCGTAGGCCAGTTCGGTGGCCGCTCCGGTCGCGATGTCGACGCGCCAGAGCGAGCCCTGCATCGACACGGCGATGGACTTGCCATCCGGCGCCCAGGCCGGCGCCCACGGCGTCGATGAGGGTGCGGGCGGAATGTAGTAATTGTGGACGTACTGCTCGCCCTGCGTGACCTTCTCATAAATTACGGGGTAGCCGTACCGCTGCGCGGCGGGCAGCAGGGATCCGGCCAGAAAGAGAATCACCAACAAGCGTTTCATCGCAAGCGTTGAGTTCTGCATTCTATCATCCCGGACTCACGCGCGATCCTCGAGCGAGATGCGGTTCGGCAGGGGTTCGCCCGCCAGGAAGCAGTTGAGATTGCGAATGAAGACCTCCGCCAGGTCCTGCCAGACCTCCGCATAGACGCCCGAGGTGTGCGGCGAGATGCTGAGTCCTTCGAGTGTCCACAAAGGCGAATCCGGCGGCAGCGGTTCCTGGTCGAAGACATCGAGCGCAGCGCCCGAGAGGATTCCTTCCCGCAGGGCGGCGACCAGCGCCGGCGTATCGATCAGGGCGCCCCGGCCGATGTTGACCAGGTATGGCTTGCGTTTCATTGAACCGAGCAACCCGGCGTCGACCATCCCGCGCGAACTGGCATTCAAGGACGCTGCGATGATGACGTAGTCCGCATCGGCAACCAATTGTTTGAATTTCTCGCGCTCGCCCCGGCCGGCAATGGCGACGTTCATGCCAAAGGCCTGGCAGAGGCGGCCCACTTCGCGCCCGACGGAACCGCCGCCCAGAACGACGGCGCATTTGCCTTTGAGGGTCCGGCCTTCCACCGATTGGCGGGCCCAGATTCCCTGCCGCTGGGCGTCGGCTAGCGCCTCGGCTTTCTTGGCGTGCATCAGCATCCGCATCACGACGAATTCGGCGATTCCCGTGGTGAAGCCGCCCGATGAGTTGGACAGCAGCAGGTTCTTCGCAGGCAAGGCGCGGCCAAGCAGACGGTCGTAGCCGGCCGCCAGGAGGTGGATCCAGCGGAGCCCTGCCATGCTTGGTCCGGGCGGAGGCAGCGCCTCGCCGACGAGCACCATGGTCTGGGGAGTCAGTTGATCGGCGAGGTCTTGGGGAGTACAGAATCGAGCCTCCACGGTGGCCAGCGGCAACAGCCCCGGCCGCAGATAGGGCTCGAATTCCGGGCAGGCTACGAGGATGGTGGTCATCGGTAAGAATTTCCAATTTTACCGGATGGTTCCCTTACAACAAGCTTGGGCACTCCCAATCCGGCGCCGCCGTGCACGCGGCGCGGAAGAGAGTTAGATCCGGCAGGAATTGTTTACTCTTCTCGACAGACACGGTTAACGCCCACGGGGAGATGGCGCGACCGTACGGGCGGCGTTTCATAACACTCAGTGCTATACTGATTTGGAGCAGCGTCAGAACGCAGCCACGCTGAGGATGAGTGCGAACGTTCAAAACCAAAGCGTTCACACGCTTTGCAGACAAGGTCGGCATCGCGGATCTCTTGCTGTGCAGGGCCGTAGCGGATGCGGAACGAGGATTGATCGCTGCCGACCTCGGCGGCGGCGTGATCAAGCAGCGGATCGCGCGTCCTGGCCAGGGGAAGTCGGGTGGATTTCGAACGCTGATTGTGTTCAGAGTGGGCCTCCGGGCCATCTTCGTTCACGGTTTCGCGAAAAACGAAAAGGACAATATCGAGAACGTCGAACTTGTTGCCTTAAAGAAACTCGCAGCCGAACTGTTGGCCTATGAGGACAAGGCGCTGGCGCGGGTCGTTGCGTCGGGCGTGCTGGTGGAGGTGACCTGTGAGGAAGCAGTACCGTAATGCCCTGATGGCGTCGATTCATGAGACTGCCGAAGGCTTGCACGCGGCCGGTGTCATGGACAAGCGCACGATGCGGGAATTCGATGAGCGATGCCTTACGCCGGTACGTCCGCTCGGACCGAATCAAATCCGCGCGCTCCGTTTAAGGGAAGGCGCAAGTCAGGCGGTGTTCGCGCGCTATCTGAACGTAACGACGGGTCTGGTGAGCCAGTGGGAACGCGGAGAGAAGCGCCCGCAAGGGCCCTCCCTAAAACTGCTCTCGCTGGTGGCGAAGAACGGACTTCAGGCCGTGGCATGAATTGGAGCCCGATCAGGTACCGTTTCGTCTGACCTGACAACTCGCGCCGAAGCTACTGAACCACTCTCCGCACACCCGACATGCCCGTCCCGGCATTACCCAAGGTCCTCCGCATACCTTGCGGCCAAGGGAAAGGTCGGTTATGATCGGCCCCTGAGAGGAGTGCTCATGTCACAGTATCTGATCGAGTTTACGTATACGCCCCAAGCGTGGGCCGCATTGGTCAAGAAGCCACAGAATCGTCTGGAAGTCGTCCGGGCGGCCGCCAAGAAATTGGGCGGAACAGTGAGCGACGCCTGGTTTGCGTTCGGTAAGTCCGATATCGTCTGCCTCGTCGAGATGCCCGACAACACCAGCGCCGCGGCATTTGTCGTTGCGGTGGTGGCCGGCGGGGCGATGCGATCTTCAAAAACAACGCCTCTGCTGTCGCTGGAGGAAGGCATGGAGGCCATGAAGAAAGCCGGAACCACGGGGTACAAGCCTCCGAAAGGCGCCACCTAGGCAGGAGTCGCGGCCGAATCCATGCTGGTTTCCCGCAGGGAGCTACTGCAGACAGCGGCGTCATCCGCGGTGGGTCGCCGGACCCCGAACGTGGTCGTCATACTGGCCGACGATCTGGGCTACGGCGACCTGTCGAGCTATGGCGCCAAGGATCTCCGGACGCCGCATATCGACAGGCTGGTCAACGCGGGCGTCCGGTTTCGTCACTTCTACTCGAATTCTCCGGTCTGCTCCCCCACGCGCGCCGCGTTGCTCACCGGCAGGTACCCGGATCGCGTGGGCGTGCCCGGCGTGATTCGTACGCACCGTGAAGAGAATTGGGGACACCTTTCGGCTCAGGCCGTCCTGCTGCCGCAGCCGCTCGCCAAGGCCGGATATCATACGGCGATTGCCGGTAAATGGCATCTCGGGCTGGAGTCTCCGAACACGCCCCTCGATCGCGGCTTCGATACTTTTCGCGGCTTTCTCGGGGACATGATGGATGACTATTACACCCATCGCCGTCATGGCCGGAACTACCTGCGCCGCGATCGGGAGGTAGTCGAGGCGCGTGGTCATGCCACGGACCTCTTCACCGATTGGGCCTGTGAGTACCTGGAGGAACGCAAGAAGGCGGGGAAGCCCTTCTTCCTGTATCTGGCTTACAACGCGCCGCACGCGCCGATCCAGCCACCGGCCGAATGGTTGGATCGAGTGCGGAAAGACCGGCCGGAATTGCCTGAGAAGCGATCCCGGATCGCCGCGCTGATCGAGCACATGGACGCGGGCGTCGGCCGTGTGATGGAAAGCCTCGAGGCCAACGGGCAATCGGAGAACACGCTGGTCGTGTTGACCAGCGACAACGGCGGTCAACTGGCCGTAGGAGGGACGTGCGGAGGATTGCGCGGCGGCAAGGAGGATATGTACGAAGGGGGGATCCGGGTGCCGATGTGTGCCGTGTGGCCGGGCAGGATTCGGGCCCGAACGCAGTCGGACCGTGTGGCTTTGTCGATGGATCTGTTCCCAACTGTGTGCGAGGCCGCCGGCGCGCGTCTGCCCGACGGACTGGATGGCGTCTCGCTTCTCGCGGACATGGAAGGCCGCACCGGGCAATTGGCCGCGCGGGATCTGGTGTGGGTCCGGCGCGAAGGCGGCGTGCGCTATCGGGGTCGCGACTACTATGCGCTTCGCCGCGGCGACTGGAAACTGTTGCAGAACACTCCGTTCGAGCCGTACCAGTTGTTCAATCTGAAGGATGACCCGCTCGAGCAGTCGGACCGGTCGCAACAGGAGCCGAAGGTCTATCGTGAGTTGTCGGCCGCGCTCACGCGCCACATCCAGCAAGCTGGCGCGGTCCCGTGGCAGG
>JBJXGR010000253.1:0-28540 GCA_046160045.1 Bryobacteraceae bacterium | reverse complement strand
TGATTCTGGCGGCGGGGATGCTGACGCTCGGAGGGAGCGCGTTCGCAGCAACCGCCATGTTAACGGGCGATGAGGCGATTGCGGCCAAGGCCGCTCGTGAGATTCGGATGTATCCCCGATACACCATCTGGGACAACATCAACCTGCAGGTGGTCAACGGTAATCTCGAGCTCAACGGGCAAGTCAGCCAGCCGTTCAAGAAGGCGGATCTGGGGCGCCTGATGAAGCGTGTGCCTGGCGTGACGAGTGTCACCAACCGCCTGGAAGTTCTGCCGCTGTCGCGATTCGATGATGACATCCGCATTGCCGTCGCCAGGGCCATCTACCGCGATGCGGCGCTGTCGCGCTATGCCATCCAGGCGGTTCCGCCGGTTCACATTATTGTGAAGAACGGCACGGTGACCCTGGAGGGCGTGGTGAACAACACGCTCGAAAAGAACATCGCCGGAATCCGTGCATCGGGTGCTTCGCTGAGCTTCGGTCCGGTGGTGAACAACCTGCGGGTCGAGAACGAAAAGCCTCGTACGTAATGCGGTAACACCGTTTCCTTCTATCCTTGAAGTCGCAGGCCGCCGGCGTTGGATCGCCGGCGGCTTTTTTTGTTACACTCAGCGATTCGTGCGCTTCCTTGCCGTTATCCTGCTGGCTCTGACAGGGTGCGCGCCGCCGGATACCTGGCAGCCTCTCCCCTTTCAGCGCTCCGCCCCCGACGATACCCCCGCCTCCAGCCTCCGTGCCCTGGTGCGCATGAGCGACGTGGACGCCTCCCGGCACTTTGTGCGCGACATTGATTCCACCCTGCAGTCCGGCGCTTGGCGTTGGACCGGGAAACGGCCGGAGCTGAAATTGTTTCTGGAGTCCGTGGAGAACCTCAAGGCGGTCGTGGAGTATGCCGTGGCCGGCGACACCTTCCGCGCGACCGGCCCGGTGAATGTGACGTTGTACGTCAATGGCAAGCGCCTTGCCGGCCGGCGGTGCGAGGCCGACGGCCGGTATCAGTTCCAGGAAGCGGTGGCACAGGGACTTCTGCGGGCGAAGGCCGAAAATACCATCGCGATTGAGGTCGACAAGATCTGGACCTCGCCGGTGGACGGGGCGAAGATGGGGCTGATCCTGTTGAGCGCGGGATTCACCAAGTGATCCTCACACCCATGGCCATCCTCGGCGCCGCGACATTCACCGTGGCGGTGTCGATTGCCGCCGGCCGGTTAGCCTTGCAGGCCGTCCCGCTCCGGTTGTATCGAGGCGAACGCTGGGCCCTGAGCCTGCCGACCGGCGCAGCTTGCCTGAGTTCCCTGGTCTTCGCCCTCTGCGCGCTGAAGGCCGCGTATCCGTGGGTGTTTCTGGTGGCCGGAGTAGCGACAATCCTGGCGGCCTGGCGGACAGGCGCGCTACGGCACCAGGGCGACCCTCTGCCGGATCTGCCGGTCGCCTGGAAGCGGACGCTGGCACTGATCTTCGTTCCGTTCGGTCTTCTGTACCTCTGCCACGCGTTGAGCCCGGAGTACAGCCCCGATGGGTCCGCCTATCATCTCGGCGTGATGGCGCGCTATCTGCGCGCCCACGGCTTCGAGCGCATCACCACCAACATGTATGCCAACCTGTCCCAGGGCGTGGACCTGCTCTACCTGTTCGCGCTCTCGCTGGGAAAGAATTCGGCCGCGGCCCTGGTTCATCTGAGTTTTCTGTTCGCCCTACCGGCCCTGCTGATCGGCTATGCGCGGCGCTTCGGTTTTCCCGAGGCGGGCGCGTTCGCCGCGGTCATGGTCTTTACGAGCCCGCTGTTCGGAGTCGACGGGTCGTCCGCCTACATCGACGTCGCCGTCGTTGCCTTGCTGTTCACGGTCTTCTACCTGGTCAGGCTTTGGCTGGAAACGCCCGACGTTCGGGTCACCGTCCTCATCGGCTTGATGGCGGGCTTCTGCTACGCCGCCAAGTACACGGCCGCGCTGGCGATTCCGTACGCGCTGGCGGTCGTCGCAGTGGTGGCGTGGCGTCGTCGTCTCGGCTGGTTCCGGCATTCCGCGGCACTGGTGACGGCCGCCCTCCTCATGATGACACCGTGGATGGTAAAGAACTGGCTGTGGCTGGACAATCCGTTCTCTCCGCTGTTCAACCGGTATTTTCCGAATCCCCAGATCTACATCGCGTTTGAGGAAGAGTACAGAGCCTCGATGCGCCGCTATGAGGGCGTCACCAGCTATTGGATGCTACCGGCACAGGTGATCTTTCGGGGCGATCTGGTGGCTGGCTACCTTGGGCCCGCGTTCGCGCTGGTTCCCATCGCCTTGCTCGGCCTGCGGAATCCGCACGTGCGTTGGCTGGTGTTGGCGGGGCTGCTGTTCGGATCCACGTATTTCAGCAATGTCGGCGCGCGCTTCCTGATCCCGGCAGCCCCTTTCCTTGCGCTGGCAATGGCGATTCCTCTCACACACATCCGAAGTCATTGGATTCCGTTGCCGTTGGCGCTCGTCGTTGCCTGGCTGGGCTGGCCGACAAACACACAGTACTATGCGTCACCCGCAGCCTGGGCAATTGCGATGCCGGACTGGCGGGCAGCCCTGCGGATCCGTTCCGAGGAATTGCTACTCAAAGAGCGGCTGGGCAATTACCGGATCACGCGGGCCGTTGAACAGAACACCCCACCCGACGCCAGGATCCTGACGTTCACCGCGCTCCCCGACGCTTACCTGTCGCGCGATCAGTTAGTGGCCTATGAATCGGCGACGGGAAATGTGCTTCGCGATATTCTCTACACGCCGTTGACGCCGGAGAGGGTTCCTACCGGGAGAACGGAGTTCCGCTTCCCGCTCCGGCCGATCAGCCAGCTCAGAATTGAGCAGATCGCGGCGGGCAAGGACCTCTGGAGCATTGCGGAGGTGAGATTGTACGCTCAAGGGAAAGAGGTTCGCCGCAACGCAAGGTGGCGGATCCGGTCGAACGCCAATCCTTGGGACCTTGCCATGGCGTTCGACAATAGTCCGGTGACGCGCTGGCGGAGTTGGGAAGCGATCCGGCCGGGAATGCACATCGACATCGACCTGGGCGATCCAGCCTTGGTCGACGCCGTGGTGCTCGAGACCTCCAACGATCAGTACGAAGTGCGGCTGCGGCTCCACGGACGGGACGCCGATGGAAAATGGAGTCTCGTGTCCGATTCTCCGGTAGCCGGTGAAGCGGGCCAGTATGGAAACCTGCGCCGGACCGCGGCCCTCGAAGTGAAGTCCCGGGGCGTGGACTACTTCGTTGTCTTTGACCGCGAGTGGGGCGGGGAAGACTTCCGGATGAACTCGACTTCCTGGGGCATCACTCCGGTGGTGGCCGCCGATGGCGCGGTTCTGTACAGAATTGAGGCGGGCGATGGAACTCTTCCTCGGCGTTGATGGCGGGCAATCGAGCACGACCGCTCTCATTGGAGATGCGTCCGGCCGCGTTCTCGGCCACGGCCAGAGCGGACCGTGCAACCACGTTGGCGCGGCGGAAGGAAAAACCAAACTGATCGAGGCCGTCACCGGGTGCGTCCGGCAGGCCTGCGAGCGTGCAGGCATCGAGTGGCAGACCGTCCGATTCAAGGCCGCCTGCTTCGGGATGAGCGGGGGGCCCGACGACAAGGAAGCCATCCTGCGCGAACTGCTGCCGGCCGAGCGATGGGTAGTGACCCACGACGGGATGATCGCGCTCGCCGGATCGATGGGCGGCGAGCCTGGCGTCATCATCATTGCCGGTACCGGATCGCTCGCCTTCGGGCGCGGCCCTGACGGCCGGACCGCGCGCGCCGGGGGGTGGGGGTACGTGTTCGGAGATGAGGGCGGGGCATTCGACATCACGCGCCAGGCGCTTCGCGCCGCCCTGCGCATGGAAGAAGGCTGGGGCTCGTTCACCGCGCTGAGGGAACGGCTGCTCGACGCAACCGGCGTGCCCAACGCGAACGACCTGCTGCACCGTTTCTACACCACGGCGTTTCCGCGGCCGCGCATTGCCTCGCTGTCGCAGGTGGTCAGCACGGCGGCCGAGGACGGCGACCGCGTGGCTCGCGAAATCCTGGGACAGGCCGCGCAACACCTCGCTTCCTTCGTCGCCGCCGTGCGCCATCAGTTGTTCGACGAGGGGGCATCCGTGCCCGTGTGCGCCATCGGAGGTGTCTTCAAGAGTGCCCTTGTGCGGGAGCGATTTCGCCTTCTTGTGGAACTCGGCGACGGCAACCGGGTGCAGGAACCGAAATACGGGCCCGCGGTGGGTGCTCTGTTGGAAGCCTACCGGGCTTGGGGTCTGCGGCCGGAATTGTCTCATGTGCCCCGGCTCGACGAATGACTCGCGCGATTGCGCTTGTTAAGCTCAGAGTAGTTCCTATGCCTACTCTTCAAGATCTGGATCTCAAGGGAAAACGTGTCTTCATTCGCGTTGATTTTAATGTTCCCCTCGCTCCCGGCGGCAGGGAGATTACGAGCGACAAGCGCATTCGCGCCTCTTTGCCCACCATTCAGTACGTTCTCGAACACGGCGCCGGCCTGATCCTGGCCTCCCACCTGGGTCGCCCCAAAGGAAAACGCAATCCGGAGATGAGCCTTCAACCTGCCGCTGTCCGCCTGGCCGAGTTGTTGAACCGGCCGGTCACCATGGCTCCGGACTGCATTGGACCTGAGGTGACGTCGATCCTCCCGGCGCCCGGCGAAGTGTTGTTGCTCGAAAACCTCCGTTTCCATCCGGAAGAGGAGAAAAATGACCCGGAATTCTCCCGGCAGCTTGCGGCGCTGTGTGACGTGTACATCAACGATGCGTTCGGTTCGGCCCACAGGGCGCACGCCTCCACCGTCGGAATGGTGTCTTTTGTTCCGGTGGCCGCACCCGGGCTTCTGATGGAACAGGAATTGAAGTACCTGGGGATGGTCACGACCAACCCGCAACGGCCTGCGGTGGCGATTCTGGGCGGCGCCAAGGTCTCCGACAAAATCGAAGTGATCGAGAATCTCTCCAAGGTGGTCGACCGCATGTTAATCGGCGGCGCGATGGCCTATACGTTCCTGGAGTCGCAGGGTCTGCCTGTCGGGAAAAGCCTGGTCGAAGCCGACAAGTTGGAACTTGCCGCAGCGCTGCTCGCCGCCCATCCGGACAAACTGGTTCTTCCGGTGGATCACGTGGTAGCGCCTGAACTGAAAGACGGCGTAGAGTCTTCGGTGGTCGAGCGCATTCCCGACGATCAGATGGGTCTCGACATCGGGCCGAAAACGGTAGAACAGTATTCGGCCCTTCTGTCTTCCGCCAAAACGATTGTGTGGAACGGCCCCATGGGGGTATTCGAGAAACCTCCTTTCGACAAGGGAACGGTAGCCGTTGCGAAGGCGGTGGCGAACTCGGGCGCCGTATCGGTGGTTGGCGGCGGCGACTCGGAAAAGGCCGTCAAGTCCGCGGGTGTAACATCAAAGATCAGTCATGTGTCGACGGGCGGCGGAGCTTCGCTGGAGTTCCTCGCCGGCATTGACCTGCCCGGCGTCGCCGTCCTTCGGAAATAGGAGCCCCCACGATGATGCGCTGGTTCGTTCTTACCTTGCTGCTGTTGCCTTCGGCCTTCGGACAGATCTTTCAGTTCACCCCGGAGCAGATGATCAAGTTCACCCCCAAGAACCCGTTTGAGCGGTTTCTCGACGGCAGGCCAAAGGCCCCGGATTCTCTGCTGGACAAGATGAAAGGTCTCTCCTGCGAAGAGATTCTGGGCGTCCTGAACGGCGCCAAGTTCATCAACCAGTTCGAAGGCAACTGGCGCCTGCTGCACCCCGGACGGAAGTTGATCGGACGCGCCGTGACGGCGCAGTTCATGCCCTACCGCCCGGACATCGCCGAGATCGCCGAAGCGGACGCCCATGCCAAGGGTCTTGGGAAGAATGCGAACCAGCGCGTCATCGACATGCTGCAACCCGGGGATGTGCTGGTGGTCGACCTGTTCGGCAAGATCGAACAGGGGACGTTCGTCGGGGATAACCTGGCCACCGCCATCTACTCGGCCACCCGGACCGGGTTTGTGATCGACGGGGCGATTCGCGATCTGGAAGGAATCTATCCGATCGAAATGGGCGCCTACTTTCGCGGGGTTCACCCCAGCGCCATCGGCAACGTCATGCTGACGGCGGTCAACGTCCCGGTGCGGATCGGCAACGCCACGGTGCTGCCCGGCGATGTCGTCTTTGGCGATCGGGAAGGTATCTTCTTTGTCCCGCCCCAGTACCTCGAGGAGATCGTGAAGCGCGCCGACGAGACTCACGTTCACGACGAGTGGACTAAGGCCAAGTTCTTGACCGGGAAGTATAAGGCTAGCGAATTGTACCCCAGCCCCTCGGATCCCGCGCTAAAGAAGGAGTACCAGGAGTATCTGAAGAAGCGGCTCGGACACTAGCCGTCAGATCGCGACGAACTCCTGCTGCACCTCGCCGGTCACCTGTGCCTCGGCGCCGTTGATGTAGAGGTTCAACTCCAGACGGATGCCGAAGGCGGGCAGGTACACTCCCGGCTCAATCGAGAAGCACGTGTTCGAGATGACCGACCGCTCGTCGTGCGTTTCGAGGTTGTCCATATTCGCGCCCGCGCCGTGTACGTCCTGTCCGATCGAGTGGCCGGTACGGTGAACGAAGAACTCGCCGTACCCGGCATCCCGGATCGAGCCACGCGCGACATCGTCCACCCGGTATCCCTGGATCGATCGCCCGCTCGAGACCGCTGACTGGACGAAGGCAACCGCACGGTCCCGGGCAGTGCGCACCACCTCGAACACGCGCTTCATTTCTTCGGTCGGCGGACCGCATACACCCGTCCAGGTGATGTCGTAGTAAACCGATCCCGGCTGTTTCAACTTGGCCCACATGTCGATCAGGACCAGATCGCCTTCGCGGATCGGACCGGAGGCGTCGCGCGTCGGCTCATAGTGCGGATTCGACGCGTTCGCGTTGACCGCGCAGATCGGGCCATGATCGGTCTCGAGGCCGTTCTGCTCGAACGCTTCGCGGATGAACTGCTGCACCGCATATTCGCTGCACGGCAGGCCTGCCGAGAGCTTGCGGCGGATGAACCGGAAGGCCTCGCCCCGGATCGCGTCCACCCACCGTCCCGCTTCCAGGTGAGTCTTGAGTTGCCCTTCGCTCCACGCCGCCTCGAATTGCTGGACCAGATCGGCCGAGCTGACCACGTCGCATCCGCAACTCCGGACCAGTTCGATCGTCCCTGCGTCGACCAGAGAGACATAGGGGATCGCGCAATTGGGGGAATACTGCATGGCGACTCGTGCTGCTCCGCCCACGATCGTGCGCAGTCCCTCGATCTGCTCCTGCCAACCCGAATAAACCGTTCGTGGGCCGGGCAGGGCATCCAGGTTCTTCGACTCGATGCGATGAACGAGTTTCCTGGGCTCACCCGCCCTCGGGATCAGGTAATACCATCGCCGCGAGGCGTGCAGGCTGGGGTCCAGTACCAGGATTCGCTGGGCGAGCGGATCCCGGCCGTGGTGATCAAAGAATAGCCAGCCATCGATTCCCTGCGCGGTGAGTGCCTCTTGGATTTTCGTAAGATTCATCACTCTAGCCTTTCAACCTGGTTCCCGTGACTCGTGGGGCGGGCCCCTGGCCCGCGGCCGGCCTCCCGGCCGGCTTTCCGCCCTCAACGATCTTAAACCGCCCAGACCTACCAGTCACGAACCCGCCGAACGGGATGATAAGCTGAATAGCCGTGAAACCCACCATCCTGCTCCTCGCCGCCGCCGCAATCCTGGCTGCCGCCGATCACCGGCCCGCTGACGAGAAGGCGGTTCTTGCCGCCGTCGACAAATTCAACCATGCCGCCCACTCGGGCGATCGCGCGACTCTCGAAAAACTCCTCTCCACCGATCTGGTCTACGGCCATTCGAGCGCCAAAATGGAAACCAAGGCCGAGTGTATCGAGGCGCTGGTAAAGGGTAAGCCGAACTTTGTCCCGCGGCCCGGTTCGACTGCCCACCTCTATGGCAAGACCGCCATCGTCCGATCCAAGACCGACGCCCACCTGGTCCAGAACGGCAAGCCCACCCTGATCCCACTCGATGTTCTCCAGGTATGGATAAAAGAAGGAAAGAGCTGGCAGATGGTCGCCCGCCATACGACTCGAATTCCCTGAACTTACCTGCAGTTTGAGCGTGCCAAAGCGGTATAATTAAAGGGTTGCGGCCAGCATTCTGGCTCGCCCGCAATCGCTCAATCCGAACGAGGAAAATCCAGCTTTGGCCGACGAAGAGAACCCTCAAAATCCGTCTGAACCACCATCACAACCGCCGTTGGGTGGAGAGGTCGCGCGGGATCTGATCCCCATCAATATCGAAGACGAGATGAAGCGCTCGTACCTCGAATACGCCATGAGCGTGATCGTCGGCCGCGCGCTGCCGGACGTCCGCGACGGATTGAAGCCGGTGCACCGGCGCATCCTCTATGGGATGAACGAACTCGGCCTGACGCCAAACCGGCCCACTCGCAAATCGGCGAAGATCGTCGGCGAGGTGATGGGCAAATTCCATCCGCACGGCGACTCGGCGATCTACGACACCCTCGTCCGGATGGCGCAGCCCTTCACCATGCGCTATCCGCTGGTGGATGGCCAGGGAAACTTCGGCTCGATCGACGGCGATCCGCCGGCGGCTATGCGGTACACCGAAGCCCGCCTCACTCGCATCGCCACTGCCCTGCTCGAGGACATCGACAAGGAGACCGTCGACTTCAAGGCCAACTTCGACGACAGCGAATCCGAACCTGAGGTTCTGCCCACCCGCGTCCCCAACCTGCTGATCAACGGCGCGGCGGGAATCGCGGTGGGCATGGCCACCAACATTCCTCCCCACAATTTGACGGAGATCATCGACGCGACGATCACCCTGGTGCGGAACCCGGCCACACCGCTTCCCAAGATCATGGAAATGGTGGTTGGCCCCGATTTTCCCGGCGGCGGCTACATCCTGGGGCGGCAGGGAATCTACGATGCCTACACCCGGGGCCGCGGGTCGCTCAAGCTCCGCGCCAAAGCCTCCATCGAGCGCGTCGGCAAGGAAAAAGAACACATCATCGTCACCGAGATCCCTTTCCAGGTCAACAAGGCGCGCCTGATCAAGGACACCGCCGAGATGGTGAACGACAAGAGGATCGAGGGCATCTCGGAAATCCGCGACGAGAGCGACCGCGACGGCACCCGCATCGTCTACGAACTCAAGCGCGGTGAGCAGGCCGAGATCGTCCTCAACAATCTCTACAAGCACACCCAACTGCAAATCACCTTCGGCGTCATTATGTTGTCGATCGTTCATGGCCAGCCGAGGGAACTGGGCCTGATCGATACGCTCAAGCAGTTCATCGAGCATCGCGTGGATGTGGTTCGCCGCCGCACCGACTACGAGTTGCGTAAGGCCCGCGACCGCGAGCATATCCTGCTTGGCTTCCAGAAGGCGTTGAATCATCTGGACGAGGTCATCCGTCTGATTCGCGCGGCCAGAAATCCCAGGGAAGCCCGGGAAAGCCTGATCGGCGCCTTCGAGTTCACCGAAAAGCAGGCCCAGGCGATCATCGAACTGCAACTCCAGCGCCTGACCGGCATGGAGCAGCAGAAGATCGTCGATGAACTGGCCGAGATCCAGCGCCGGATCGCCGAATACCTGGAGATCCTGGGTTCGGAGAAGGTGTTGAAAGACCTCATCATCAAGGAATTGAAAGAGGTCCAGAAGGACTACGGCAACGAACGCCGCACCGAGATCATCGAGGACACCGGCGAGATCAAGCTGGAAGACCTGGTAGCGGAAGAGGACGTCGCCGTCACCGTGACGCATGGCGGCTATCTGAAGCGCACCAGCGTCGACACCTACCGCCGCCAGACCCGGGGAGGCAAAGGCCGCATCGGCATGTCGACCCGCGGCGAGGACTTCGTCGAACACCTGATCATCAATTCGACGCACAGCTATCTGCTCATCTTCACCAGCAAGGGGCGTGTGTACTGGTTGAAGATCTACGAGATTCCCGACGCGGCCACCTCCGGCAAGGGCAAGCACATCTCGAACCTCATCAACCTGCAGCCCGATGAGGTTCCACGAGCTTTCCTGGCCGTGAAGGAATTCGTCCCTGACCGGTTTGTCGTGATGGTGACGCGGAATGGCGTGATCAAGAAGTGCGAGCTGACCGAGTTCGACAATCCGCTCTCGCGCGGGATTATCGCGATTTCGGTGGACGACGACGACGAATTGCTGGGCGCGAAGATCACCGGCGGCGCCGAGTATATCTTCCTCGGGACGAACCAGGGGAAGGCGATCCGTTTCGCCGAGGGGGAGGTCCGCGCCATGGGCCGGCCGGCCCGCGGCGTGACGGCCATGGATCTGGAAGACGGCGACATCATCGTCGGCATGGAAGTGGTCGGCGAGACCGGGCTGATCCTTTCCATCTCCCAGAATGGCTTCGGCAAGCGCACCAAGCTGCAGGACTACCGCCTGACCCATCGCGGCGGCAAGGGCGTCATCAACATGAAGACGACCAACAAGACCGGGAAAGTGGTCGCCATTCTTTCCGTCAAGGACGATACGGACGTCATCCTGATCACCAAAGACGGCAAGATCATCCGGATCGAGGCGTCGCAGATCCGGCAGGCGGGACGTTCCACTCAGGGGGTCACGCTGGTACGCACGGGCGAAGGCGACACGGTCGCCGCGGCGAGCGTCGTACCCGATACCGAGGACGTCGAGCCGAACGGCAACGGCCAGGAGCCGCTTGATCTGTAAGTCGGCCACCGTTGTGTTGGGGCTCCCTTTGTTGTGGGGCGGAAAAAGCCCTCCCTCGCGGTCAGGCCTCGGATCAGGTCAGGCGCGGGCAGGTTGAGGAACGGCGGCGCCTTCGGCCAGGCGGGTGAAAATCACCATTGCGGCGTCGGCCATCGCTTCTACCGTGTAGTGCTCCCGCACCCCAACCGCGCCGGCTTCGCCGAGCCGCCGCCTGCGACCCGGGTCTCGCCATAGTTCGTAAATCCCTCGCGCAATCGCCTCGGGACCGGGTTCGGTCAGAAGGCCGCCTCCGGTCCTGCGCAGGATCTCCGGGAACGCGCCCGTGCGGGGTTCGACCACCGGGACCCCCGACGACATCGCCTCCAATAACGGCAAGCCTTTGGGTTCGGCATATACACAGGGCACCGACAGGACATCCAGGCTTCGCAGGAAGCGGATCTTCTGCTCGCGGTCCAGTTCGCCGTGAACGCGGAAATCGAAGCCGTCCAGCCGGCGCCGCTGCGCGTTCAGGTATCCCAAGTGCTCGGCAGGGAGGTAGCCCGCGATCTCGAGCGTGCCGTCGAAGTCCGTCGTCCGCCGCAGGTGAAGATAGGCGCCCACCAGGACATCCAGTCCCTTTTCGGGAGCGATGCGCGCGAGATATCCGACGGTGAACCGCGGCTGTGGCTGGCGCGGGCGAAAGGGAAAATCGGCCGTATTGATCCCGATGCCTACGACGTGCGTCTTCTCTTCCGGGATGTCGAGATAGCGGGTCATGAACGCGGCGTAGTAGTCGCTGACCGGGAGAAACGCGTCGACGTGTTCGAGTTGCCCGCGGATCAGGTCGAGCGAGCGCGTGCGGTACGGTTCCGGCAGTCCTTCGAGGAAGAGGTCCTCGCCCTGAAGGGTGCAGCAGACCGGCCTTCCGAGCGCGCGCTTCACCGGCTCGGCCAGGCCGATCAACAGCGCGTTGGGAAGGTTGACGACATCGGGCAACGGCTCGCTGCGCAGCCACTCGAGAAGTTTGTCTACCTCTGTCGAGTGAATGCCGTTGGCGCCGCTCAGCGTCGACACGGTCAATTCGCCCAGCATCTTGGGCGATGTCGGAATCGAACCGCGGGAGGCCAGTTTGAGCGCCCAGCGGGAATCCCACAGACGGTCGACGAAGCGAGGGGTCTTGCGGAAGAGCCGGGATTGCTGTTGGAGATAGATGCTGATGCCGCCGAAGAACACTTTCCCGTGCGCGACGTTCACTTCGTCGGTCCGGAGGGGCGTGTAGAGGGGCAGGAGAATGACGTCGTGGCCGCGGCGCATCAGTTCCGCGGCCAACGCGTTGTCCCGAAGGCAACTGCCGCAGTACATGCCGGCGGCGCCTGCTGTGATCGAAAGGATCCTCATCTCCCGTCCTGCGAATCAAGCGATCGCGGGCTCAGCAACTTCGTCCTTGACATACGCGCTCTGAAAGGCGTGACGCGCATACAGCGGCTAATCCCAGGATACCTTCATGGCCTGGATGAGTGTCAGTACACTCCTCGGTCAGTACACTCCCTGTGTCAGTACACTCCTTCGACGACGCTCGAGGAGAAGCCGCGGAAGGGCCGCACATTGCGAACGCCATCCCAGGGATACCGTTCGAATGGCGGTTCGCGCTCGCATTCGTCGCGTTCGAGGAAACGCGGGATGAAGACCTCGCGGGTCAGGGTCGTCAGCCGCGCGCGGCCGGTTTCGCCGTAGCCGACAACGCGCGAGGGCTCGTTGGGATCGACCACTTCAATCATTGCCCGCGGAGAAGGCGGGTAGTAAATGATGGCGTAGCCGTCTTCCTTCGACAGCGGCTTATGGGTGGCCAGGCCCATCAGGGTGTTTCCGTACGTGGGAGCGAAATACACGCCGCTCAGCAGTTCTTCCACGGCAAGCCGGCAGAACTGCGGGGTCATCTCGGTGCCTCCGCAAAAGACGCCGGTGATTCCAACCTTCGAGAGCGACACCTTGTCGCAGAGCGCCTCCAGCAGCTTAGGCGTGGTGAAGATGCACTTGATGTTCGGATGGGCCTTGAGCAAGGTCAAAGCCTGATCGATGACGTGCTGCTTGTAGCGTTCGACCATGTCCATCTGGCCTGCGCGGATTAGTTTGATCACCCAACGCGGATCGAGGTCGACCATGAAACAAATACCGCCGCGATACTGCGCCAGATGCTCGACCGCCAGGCGTAGCCGGCGAGGTCCGGTGGGACCGACGTGGAGCCAGTCGGCACCCTTCGGAAAGGATTCGTCCGGAAGCGTGGCGGAGAACATCTCGTAATCGATGCGGAAGTCCTCAATATTAATCCGGGACTTCGGCACACCGGTACTGCCGCCGGTCTCGAAAATGGAAATGGGGCTATTGGCGAACGCTTTGGGAACCCAGCGGCGGACTGGTCCTCCCCGAAGCCACTCGTCCTCAAAGAAGCCCAGTTTGTCGAGATCGCCGTAGCTGTGGATCTCTTTGCGGGGATCCCAGCCGAGTTTGGAGGCGAAATCCAGCCAGAACGGACAGCCGGTCTCGGGATTGAAGTGCCACTGGACCATCTCTCGCGTCCAGGCATCGAGGGCCTCTCGCGCCTGGTGGACGCGGGCCTGCAGTTGGTCGGAAAGAACAGGTGCTGTTATGGTGCTCACTTGGCTGTGCCTTTGAAGATGAAAAGGTCCTTCCAGTGTACAGCGATTGAGAGGAAATCAGATGGAGGGAGGACGTGGGAAGGACGTGGGACAGCCCGGACCCACCTGCCGAAGGCCCGGGCTGCCGACGAGAAGGTAAGAATCAGGCCGCTTTGTCCAACTCCTGGCCGTTCAGGGAAACCGTCTTGACGTTCTTGATGATCCCCAACTTGCTGAGCAGCGAAATTTCCAGCCAGGTGATATCCAACTCGTACCAGGCCAGCCCGTGGCGGGCCGATACGGGATGCGCGTGATGATTGTTGTGCCAGCCTTCCCCGAAGCTGGCGAGCGCCACCCAGACATTATTGCGCGAATCATCGCGCGTGGCGAACCGCTTGGAGCCCCACATATGAGTGGCCGAGTTGACCGCCCAGGTGGCATGCAATCCGAGGGTGACGCGCATGAAGATTCCCCACATGACCATCGGAAGTCCGCCAATCGCGTACAGGATCACGGCCAGGATGATGAGGGGCAGATAGTGATAAGTATTCAACCAGCGATAGAACGGATCGCGGCCAAGGTCGGGCGCGTAGCGAGCCATCTTCTCGGTGGCGGCATGATTGCTTTCGCCCAGAATGATCCAACCAACATGGGACCACCACGCGCCATCCCGCGGCGAATGCGGGTCGCCCGGCTGGTCCGATTTTTGGTGGTGGATGCGATGGGTGGCCACCCAGAAAATCGGGCCGCCTTCGAGGGTCATCGTTCCAAAGACAGCCAGCGTATACTCCAGCCAGCGGGGAACCTTGTAGCCGCGGTGAGTATGGAGCCGGTGGTAGCCCATCCCAATTCCCAAGCTCAGGGTCGCCCAATAGAGCAGGGCGGCGGCGATGACGGCCGGCCACGTCGCCATGAACAGGGCGGCAATCGCGCCCGCGTGGAAGATAACCAGGACAATGCCGGTGAGCCAGTTTGCTTTTCTGGCGGTAGTAGTGGAAACGGGTTCAAGAAGCATGATCAGTTTGGGGGCGCAAACCGGGGATCGGCAGCGCTGATTGTCAAGGTATCAATTTCGGCGCGGAGGAATTGTAAGAGTTCTGTAATTTCCTCAGAAACAACCACTTACCGGCCGAAATCCAGTACGACCGGAGGCCAGGGTACTAGGCCGTTCGCACGAACGTCCGAGCCACTTCTTCCATGCCGGGAGCGCAGGCGATGCAGCTTCCGCCGTAGATGCTCGAGCCGCCGTCGAAGTTGAAGAAGCGACCTCCGGCTTCCTCAATAATGACCTTGAGGGGAGCGAAATCCCACTCCTTGCCAACCGGTTCGATCCACAGGTCAGCCTGGCCGCGGGCGATCATCATCGCGTCCAAGGCTCCGCCGAAGCTGCGGACTCCCCAGAAAGGTTCGAGCCATTCGAGGAGGCTAGAAGCGAACGGGAATGGCGTGAGGTGATTGAAGCCGTTGACGCAGACGACCGCCTCGGCGATAGTCGATACCGAGGACGCCGCGATCGGCTGACCGTTGCAGAACGCGCCCGAGCCGTTGGTCGCCCAGTATAAGTCATTGAGGGCAGGGAAGTAAGCCACGCCAACAACCACTTCGCCCCGGTCCTCGAGAGCGATCAGGACAGCCCACATGCGATTCCCGCGAACGAAATCTCGGGTGCCATCGACGGGGTCAATGATCCACCGTCTGCCGGAGGAGGACGGAACCGCCAAGCCTTCTTCCCCGAGCAGGCCGTCGTCCGGAAAAACGGCCCGGATGATGTCTCCAATGGCCTTTTCAGCCTCGCGGTCGGCGATGGTGACGGGTGAATCGTCGGCTTTGCGGTCCGGCTGAACGCCCTGGTTCCAGTATTGCAGGGCAATTTCGCCCGCCCGGCGGGCTGCGGCAATAGCCAGTTCTAGTTCCTTCTGGTACAAAGGTTTTCCTCCAGTTTAGGGTGTCAAGCGGATAGCTTCATGTGTAGGCGACTTCTACACTGAGAAGTGTCGTAAGCTCTATTATCCGGTGAACGAACCCGGGCGGACGGAGAAACATGAATCGATGTATCGACTGTAACGGCCTCCTCACCAAGGAAGAGACCGTCTGCATCCAGTGCGGCGCCGAGGTCCCAGACAAGGCCGGCAAGTTCGAGATGAAGAAAACTGCGATCCGTTTCGTGCACTTTCTCTTCTTCGGTTCCCTGGGTGTCACCATCCTGGGTCTGTTCACCGACGGGGGGCCGAGTCTTCTGACGCGAATCCTGATCACGTGCGCTCTCGGGATGCTGCGCCGCTCCGTTCGGGAGCAACCGGAAGAACGGCTGGCCCAGCGTTAACCCTCCAAAGTCCTGTAACGGCTGGCGAAGAATAGAAGGGGATCTCCGTCCCGCGACCACACCCGAAGGGCCCTTCCGATTACAATGGTGTGATCGCCTTCCACCAAAACCCGCTCCACCGAGCACTCCAGTCCGGCCATGGTATCTTCCAACAGTGGCGCTCCGTCGTCGCTCAAACTCCAGCGCACTCCCTGAAAGCGGTCGTCGATGCTGGAGGCAAAGCGCGCGGAAAGCTCCTGCTGCGAGGCCTCGAGAATGTTGATGGCGAAGACGCTGCTTTCGCGGAAATGGTCGAGGATGCTTGTACGCAGATCGATACAGATGAGTATCAGCGGAGGATCGAGGGAAACTGAAGTAAACGAGTTGACTGTGATACCGTGGGGCTGCCGATTGGGGTCGCAGACGGTAACCACTGTGACGCCGGTGGCGAAGCGCCCGCAGGCGCGGCGGAAGCGGTCTGGAGTGACGGATTGCTGAATGTGCCTTGACACAAACTTAAGCCTAATCTTATCATAGAGTTTCAGTCGCCCTAAGGAGGCAGCGTGATCAAGCTCGATATCATCAATGAGGTCGTGAACAAAACCGGCATCACCAAGACGAAGGCAGAGATGGCAGTGGAGACCGTCTTCGAGAGCATGAAGCGAGCTCTGCAGGAGGGCGATCGCATTGAACTCAGGGGATTTGGCGTCTTCAATGTGAGGCCCCGCAAGACCGGCATCGGACGCAATCCACGGACTGGCGCCGAGGTTTCCATCCCACCCGGCAAGGCGGTGCGATTCAAGCCCGGGAAGGAATTGCAGATTCTTCCGTAGGTGGCACCGGAACATCCACTCGCGTCGCCGTCAGCGCTTCCAGAACGCGCAACCGCGGCTGGCGGCCATGCGCGCAGCCTTGCCCTCCATCTCTTGCTGTTCGCCCTAACGTGCGCCACGACGACTTTGGTCGGGGCAAGAATGCAGCATGATTTTGACGGCAACCTTCCGTTCATGGGTCTCAGCGAAGTGTGGAACCTCTTCCTGGAAGGCCCGGGCTCGATCGAGGTGTGGAGCGGGTTGCCCTTTTCCGTGACGCTGCTGACGATCCTGCTGGCGCACGAGATGGGTCATTACCTGACGTGCCGGCATTACGGTCTTCGTTCGAGCCTGCCGTACTTCCTTCCCGCGCCGGTGCTGATCGGCACGTTTGGCGCGTTTATCCGGATCCGCTCGGTGATTCAGTCGCGCCGCACGCTTTTCGACGTCGCGTTCGCCGGTCCGGCGGCCGGCTTCATGTTCGCGATCCCAGCACTCGGGATCGGTTTGGCGCTGTCCAAAGTCGTCCCGGGTATCGGGGCGGAACATCAGATTCACTTCGGAGCGCCGCCGCTGCTGTGGGCCCTGGAGAGGCTGGTGTTTCCGGGCATTCCGAGCGAAGATATCTATCTGCACCCCGTGGCGCGGGCGGCGGCCATCGGCTTACTGGCCACAGCCTGGAACCTTTTGCCGATCGGGCAACTCGATGGAGGACACATTCTGTACGCATTCAGCGGCAGGCTCCACAAGCGCCTGTCGTTTGCGGTGTTGGGCCTGCTGCTGGTGGCAGGCCTGTTCTTCTGGCGGGGCTGGCTGGTGTGGGCATTCCTGTTGTTGTTCGCAAGACGGCACCCTTCGGTTTACGATTCAGAGCCATTAGGCTTGGAACGAGGCCGGCTGGGGTGGGCAAGCGTGGCGATGTTCCTGCTCTCGTTCACGGTGACGCCGTTTGAAGACCGGTCGCTGTTCTGAGCCATGAAAATCACGGCCACGATCATCACCTACAACGAAGAACGCAACATCGCGCGCGCGATCGAGAGTCTTCGCTGCTGCGAGGAAATCCTGGTGATTGATTCGGGCTCGACGGACCGCACCGTGGAGTTGGCCTCGAAGCTGGGAGCGCGGGTCATCGAAGGCGAATGGCCAGGCTATGCCAATCAGAAGAATCGCGCGGCCGACTGCGCCTCACACGACTGGATTCTGTCCCTCGATGCGGACGAAGCGTTGAGCGAGGCACTGGAAGCCGAGTTGTGGCAGCTCAAGAAAAACGGACCCCAGTACGACGCGTACACCATGCCGCGCATGGCACAGTATCTGGGCCGGTGGATTCTTCACAGCGGCTGGTATCCGGACCGCAAGATCAGGCTCTATCATCGAGGCAAGGCGACCTGGGTGGGGGAGTTCGTCCATGAGAGCCTGAAGGTACAGGGCAGGGTAGGCGACCTGGAATCGAATCTGTTGCACTTCACGTGCAGCTCACTCTCCGAGCACCTCCGAACGATGGACCGCTATACGACGCTGGCGGCCGAGGAGGTGGTGTTCCGAAAGGAGCCGGTAACGCTCTCCCGCCTGATGCTGGCGCCTCCCTGGACATTCGTCAAGACCTACTTTCTGCAGCGCGGATACCTGGACGGGCCCGAAGGGCTGGCCATCGCCTACATGGCGGCCTTCTATACGTTCCTCAAGTACGCCAAGGCGCGGAACATGAGCAATGCCGGCTGAGGACGAATGCGAATCGTGCATTGTGATGCGGGGTTGGCGATGCGAGGCGGGCAATGGCAGGCCCTCTCGCTGGCCGAAGGCCTGGTGGCGGCCGGGTGCGACTGTCGACTGCTGGCCCGAAAGGGTGCGCCCTTGTGGCGCGAGGCTTCCCGCCGCGAGCTTTCCGTCAAACCGCTGAGCCTGCTCAGCCTATCCCGCGCCTCCCGTTCCGCCGATCTAGTGCACGTGCACGACGCCCGTTCTCACACGCTGGCCGCCCTTGTCTCCCGCTGTCCGTTCGTGGTTTCGCGGCGTGTCGCGTTTCCGGTCAAAACCGGACCGCTGTCACGGTGGAAATACGCTCGAGCGGCGCACTACCTGGCTGTCTCCGATTATGTGAGTGGAACGCTGGGACAAGCGGGCGTGGGGCCGAACCGGGTCTCGGTCGTGTTCGATGGAGTGGGGCCGATGCGGCAAGCGTGCGGAACGCGGCTGCTGGCTCCGGCGACGGCCGACCCGCAGAAGGGAAGCGCCCTGGCGGCGGAAGCGGCCCGGTTGGCCGGCCTGGAACTGCACTTCTCCCACAACCTGCACGACGAAATGGTGGGGGCGAGAGTCTTCTTATATATGACCTATATGGAAGGGCTGGGCTCCGGAATCCTGATGGCGATGGCTTCAGGGGTCCCGGTGATCGCCAGCCGTGTCGGCGGAGTGCCGGAATTGATCGAGGACGGTGTGACCGGATTACTGGTGGACAACGACGCCTCGGCCGCAGCGGCGGCCGTCCGCCGTTTGTGGGATGATCCCCAATTTGCATTCGGGCTGGCCCTGGAGGCCCGTGAACGCGCCGCGCGCCGGTTCAGCGTTTCGCGTATGGTCGAATCCACCCTGGAAATCTACCGGCGGGTGGCTCCCTGATGGATGCCGTGTTGGCCGGGTTGTTGGGTCTCCTCATCGGCAGTTTTCTCAACGTCTGTATTTTCCGCCTGCCACGGGATCTTTCCGTGGTGTACCCTCGCTCCTATTGTCCGGAGTGCGAAGAGGGAATCCGGTGGTACGACAACATTCCCGTTTTCAGCTACGTCCTGCTGGGAGGCCGCTGCCGCCACTGCAAAGAACGAATCCCCCTCCGCTACCCGCTGGTCGAACTGACCACGGCGTTCCTGTTCTTCTCCTTCGCAGGTACCTTCGGCCTGACGCTGGAGGCAGGGAAGTACTTTCTGTTCTCCGCGTTGATGATCGGGCTGGTTGCCGCGGATATCGAGGAGCGGATCCTGCCGGATGAATTCACCTTGGGTGGGTGGGTGGCGGGCCTGATCCTGGCCTGGTTCCTTCCGTTGCAGGGCGATCTCGTCGGCCTTCTCCTGAGCCTGAGCGGGCACGAGTGGACTCCGCAGAAGATCTCGTTGGCCGAGTGCGTGGTGGGGTCGGTCGGACCAGCCTCCGCCATGTGGATGTGTGGGCTGTTGTACCAAGCCATTCGAAGGCGGGAAGGCCTAGGATTCGGAGACGTGAAAATGATCGGGTGCATCGGAGCCTTTGTCGGGCTGCGGTTATCCATGCTGATCTTCTTCCTCGGATCGGTGACGGGCGCCGTGCTCGGGATTGCGTTTATCCTCCTGCGAAGAAAAGACATGACCTCCTACGAACTGCCGTTCGGATCCTTCCTGGGCGCGGCGGCGGTGCTGGTGGTGATGAGCGAGGCCGGCGTTTTCACCTGGTATGCCGCTCTGCTACGTTGACCCAACTGTATGATGGGTAGTGATGTCCGACCGGAAACTGACGGCGCACGTGAAAGCCGCGGGTTGAGCTTCCAAACTGAGTCCAAAGGTCTTGGACCGGGTGCTGGCTAGCGTGCCACGATTGACGAATCCGAATGTCTTGGTGGGGTATGACACCAGTGACGATGCCGGAGTGTATCGGCTCGGGCCCGACCTGGCGTTGGTCCAGACCGTTGACTTCTTCACGCCGATTGTCGATGACCCGTTCACTTTCGGCGCGATCGCCGCCGCCAATGCTTTAAGTGATATCTACGCAATGGGAGGCAAGCCATTGACTTCATTGTCGATCGTCTGCTTTCCGGGGGAGGGTGAAATCGAGGACCTGGAGGAGATCCTCAAGGGGGGCGCCGAGAAAATGCGCGAGGCCGACTGCATCATCCTGGGCGGCCACTCGGTGAATGACGAGGAGATCAAGTTCGGCTACGCCGTCACCGGAACGGTGCATCCCGAGCGAGTGAGGGCCAACGCGTCAGCCCGCGCCGGGGACGTGATCGTGTTCACAAAGAGGCTTGGTACGGGCGTCATCGGGACAGCGCTGAAGCGGGGAATTGCGCAAGCCGCGCACGTGGAGGACGCGGTCGAGTCGATGTTGACCTTGAACAGGCAGGTTTGCGAGGCCAGCGTAGATCTGGAAGTCCATGGCTGTACCGATATTACGGGCTTCGGTTTCATCGGTCACTTGAGGGAATTGGCTTTGGCCAGCCGGGTGACGTGCGAGGTGGACGTCGAACGCCTGCAATCGCTCCCCGGAGCGCTGGACTATATTCGGCAGGGCGCTGTGCCGGGAGGGCTCAAGAATAACATTGAGTTTGCTTCGTGTGCCGTTGAGCCAAATACCTCTCTTGACCCAACGCTACAGTCTCTCTTGTACGACCCCCAAACGTCGGGAGGGCTGTTGATGACGCTCTGTGTGACGGACGCGGACCGTCTGGTGGAGCGCTATCCGCGAGCGTATCGGGTTGGCCGCGTAGCCGAAAGGGGAAGCTTTCCGATCCGCCTTATCTAAGGTGTTACACGAAAAGTGATAACTAAAATAACACATCACACAGGAGATATGAGGCGACCCGACGATGGTTTTCGCTCTGCAAGCACCCTGTGATGGAAGCAGCGGTTGAAGGGCGTGGCAAAGGATTCGTTTAGCTTTTGGCGGTTATCGTAATGGCTAGGTATGGATTTGGGGTATTTCTGCCGGGCAGTGGATTTTTGTCCGCCTGGAGCACAGAAAGCGGTGGACGGAATAGCCGCTTCGGGGCAGGACGCGAGAGCCGTGTGATCGATTATCGGGTCCGGACTATCCCTGGAGACGCCGGGCGGGCTCGCACAGGTCGGTTGCGCCGTCGGAATGGGACAGCCAACAAGATCGTCATGGGAATTGGGCGGAGATCGGTATGAGCCGAGAGCAACCGGTCCAATAGTTTACATAATAATCGTTATAGGAACTGAATCCTGCCGGGCTTCGGCTGCGGTTAGCTCCCCTTGAGTGCCTGCTCGATCGCGCTGGTGACTTCGCCGCTCTCGGGCGTGGCTGCCGAGTCGAACTTCCGGATGACCGCCCCGTCCTTTCCGATCAGATACTTGGTGAAGTTCCACTTGGGCGCTCCGGCCTTGTCTGACAAGAACCGGTATAGCGGCGCCTGGTCATCGCCCTTCACGGAGACCTTGGTGGTCATCGGGAACGTGACCTGGTAGTTCCGGCTGCAGAAGGTTTTGATCTCCTGTTCGGTGCCGGGTTCCTGAGCGCCGAAGTTGTTGGCCGGCACGCCGAGAACCACCAAACCCTGGTCCTTGTACTTCTTATAGAGCGACTCGAGGCCGCTGTATTGAGGGGTATAGCCGCACTTGCTGGCGGTGTTGACAACCAGCACCACCTTGCCCTTGTACTGCGATAACGGGAGGTTGGCGCCATCAATCGACTTCAGAGCGAACTGATGGACGGAATCATCAGCGAACGCAGAACCGGTCATGAGCAGGGCTAACCTCGCAAAAGAGAGTAGACGCATATCGTCGAGTTGGATGATCGAGGGGGCGTTGGGGATTCCAGGAATATGTCAGGGTCGTGTCGGCAACCCCCACGGCTTACCCCAGCCCTTCCTCGCGGTCGGGCCTCTGATGGTGCTGGCCATCGGGAGGCAACCCCACGGCATTCGCCGCGGGCTCTTGTGTACCTACCCCACGGCTTACGCCAACCCTTCCTGGCGGTCGGGCCTCTGACGGTGCGGGCCATTGGGAGTGGTGGAGGCTGTCGGCAACCCCCGGCTTACGCCAGCCCTTCCTGGCGGTCGGGCCTCTGATGGTGCTGGCCATCGGGAGTGGTGGAGGGTGTCGGCAACCCCACGGCTTACGCCGTGGGCTCCTCACGTTGAATCGACTATGGCCTTTACGCCGGCAAACGTCTCTGGTAGCGTCGAATTGGCGTTTATGACATCTGAAGCGCACGGTTCGCGTATTGCCTCCGCCGGCGATGCTGGTCCTCCGTCTTCCCTCTTCTTATCTCAAGCCCGCGGTATGCTTCGGCGAAACGCGCTTCCATCCGGGAGGTCGCGTGATCAAGACACGTCGTGAATTTCTGGCCGCCGCGGCGGCCGGTCCCGCCGTTGCCGGCCGCACCGGCAACAGCCCCAACACGGTGATGCTCCGGACCCACGAGTGGTTCGGCGATCGCTACGAGAAGTTCGAGTTCCCCTCCAACTGGCAGGTGGACGTGTACCACATGAAGGGACACGACACCCCGGCCCTGTCCGCAGCGGAGATCGGCCGTGCCATCCGCAATCCCGTCGGAACCCGGCCGCTCCGAGAGATCGCCGCCGGCCAGGAGACCGTCTCGATCGCCTTCGACGACCTGACGAGGCCGACCCCTACGTACGACCTCGTGCCGCACGTGCTGGCCGAGTTGAAGGAAGCCGGGATCCGCGACGAGAACATCCTGTTCGTCGTCGGACACGCGGCCCACTATCAGATGAACGCGCTCGAGGTGGCGAAGAAACTGGGCGCGGAAACGGTCCGCAAACACCCGTGGATCAATCACAACACCTGGGAAAACCTGGTGGACCTCGGCCTGACGCGCGCGAAGAACCAGATCTTCGCCAACGCTTACTATTACAAAGCGGACGTGAAGATCACGCTCAGCGGCGTCAAGGCGCACGGCTTCGCCGGCTACGGCGGCGGTCCGAAGTTGATCCTGCCGGGCGTGTCCGGGATCCGGACGATCCGCTACAACCATCTGGTGATCAAGCAGTCGCGAGGCGGGCGCAAGGATGAGAATGGCATCCCGATCGTCAACTACTGGCACAACGAGCAGCGGCACGACATGCTCGAGGCGGCACGCAAGGTAGGCGTGAACTTCAGCGTCCAGACGGTCTACAACCATGAACGCCGCGCGGTCGAGGTGGTGGCCGGAGACATCGACGCCGCCCACAACCGCGCCGCCAGTTATGCCGTGAATCACCTTGCCACGGAGTTCGCCAGGGACGCGGATATCGTGGTGGTGAATTCCTACCCCAAAGGCGCCCAGTTGCACGAACATTTCGGCTGGGGCGGGCGCGGTCTGAAGGACGGCGGCAGCATCGTGGTGATCAATCAGAACCCGATGGGCGAATACGTGTGGCACTATCTCGACGAGGTGAACACGTACCACGGCGAGTCGTTCTTCAAACAAAGAGCCTCGCGGAAACCCAGGTTTCCCCAGGCGAGCCAGGTGCTTCTGTACTCGCAATACCTGCAGCGGCGCGAACTCGATAGTCCTCATTTCCCGCCGGAAGCGATCGGGTTTGGGACGTGGCAGGAAGTGATCGACCGGCTGAAACAGCAGCACCGCGGCGACGCGCGCGTGGCGGTGTATCCCTACGCGGGGATGCAGCACGGCATTCAGCGACTCGACTCGCCGGAGGCCTGAGCGGTGACCCGCCGTCAACTGCTGTCCGGTCTGCGGCTCCCGCGTGGCTCGGCGCCGCGCCGATGAAGGCCACTCGCATCGATACGATCTACTGGAAGTCGCATGATGCGGCCTAGCAGGTCAGGTTCAGCGGGAGAGGCGGGGCGTGCGGAGTTTCGCTAACAGATCGCGAATCTTGGGGTCGCCCGGGGCCAGAGCCACGGCTCGGGTAAGGATCCGTTCCGCGCGCGCCAAGCGGTTCTCGCCGGCCCAAAACAAACCGAGCAGGTAGAGGAGGTCCGGATCGTCAAGGTTGGCCTCCTCGGCGAAGGCGGCATGGGTGCGCGCCAGGTCGGGTTTGTTCCAGTCCACGTACAGCTCAAAGAGCCTGGCAGCGGCCACTGGATGAGCGGGCCACAGAGCGATGGCCTTGCGCAACGCGGCCTCGGCCTGGGCGAAATCCTGGAGAAGGAGGAAGCCGATGCCGGCGGCGCAATTGGCGTCGAAATCGCGGGCGCCCAGGGTAACCGCCCGTAGCAGATGGGTCCTTCCTTTGGGGGCCGCGCCGAGTTGAACCAGGGAGACGCCGAGGCCTGCGTGCGCCGCGGGATGGTTCGGGTGGGCGGTCAACAGACGCTCGAAGGTCTCGCTCGCCTCCGCCCACTGGCCGCGTTTCTGAAACAACACGCCGCGCAGGTAGAGGGCTTCGCGATGGGAGGGATCCGCTTGCAGCGCCAACCCGACTTGTGCTTCGGCAACCGCGAGGTTGCCGTATTGATCGGCATCGCGAGCGAGGTCGAGGGCCTGGCGCAGTTGCTCCTGGTTGCGCAACTCCCGGTAGCGCGCGGCGTGCGTGCCGGCCTCCCCTTCCCTGCCCGTGCGCCGCAGCAGCAGGCTGAGCCGGTAGTGCGCCGCGGCGTTTTCCGGTTGACCCTTCAGACAGGACGAATAGGCGTCGACTGCGGCGGCGTCCTGACCGCGCCGCTCGGCAAGTTTTCCGCCAAGGAAGAAGACGTCGGGACTGCCCGGGCCTAACTTGCGGGCGCGATCGAGGTCGCGCACGGCCGAATCGAGATCGCCCGAGTCAAGTTGGAGAGATGTGCGCTGAAGGATTGCGCCGAGGGAGTTTGGTTGGGCCGCGAGGATGCGGTTCAACTCCGCGATCGCGGCATCGCGAGCGCCATCGGCCTCGAGAGCGCCCGCGAGAGAGAGACGGTAGTCGGGATTGCCCGGATCGAGCAGGCAGGCCTGTTGCAGTTGCCTGACCGCGCCGGCGAACTGGCTCTTGTCGTAGAGGAACTTTCCGAAGTTGAAGTGAAAGGCGGCGTTCCGAGGTTCGATCTCGATCGAGCGAGTGAGATGATGAGCAGCGCTCTTTCGATCACCGAGTTGGACGAAGATCACGGCCAGGAGTTGGTGGACCGCGGCGTCACGGGGAGTCTGGCGCAACTGGCGAAGGAGGTGGGAGAGGGCGCCGGGAAGATCGCCACGGTGGTAGCTGGCCCGAGCCTGATCGAGCAGGCGTTCCGAGGGCGGAGCAGCCAGCAGCGCTGTCCCGCCTACGAATACGCAAATCAGATGAACCGCGTGCGTCAAAACATCAACTTTAGCGAGAACTGTACCTGCCTAGGCGCGCTGGCGTCGTTGATGGATGCCCGGTTGGACGCCTGGATGTTCAGGACCGGGATTCCGAAGTTGGCGTGATTCCTGAGATTGAAGGCTTCGGCACGGAACTGGAGCCGCCACGACTCGCCCAGCGGGAAATTCTTGTAGAGGCCGATATCGACGTTGGTGCGGCCGTCGGCGCGCAGGATATTGCGCCCGGAATTGCCGTAGAACAGGCGCTGGGGGTTCACAAAGCAACTGGCATCGAACCATCGGTTAATGGCCGGACTATCGAGCCGGCCACTGCAAATCCGGTCCGGCCGGGAACCGCCGGATCCATTGGTCTGGCTGGGTGCGGTGACGGTGAACGGGTAGCCGCTTTGGGTCGACATCAGGCCGGTTGCCTGCCAGTTTCCCAGCAGGAGGTCGACCGCGGTGCTGGAAACATTGCCGAACCGTTTGCCGTAGGGGATCTCCCAGACGTAGTTGAAGACGATGCGGTGAGGGATGTCGAATGCCGAGACCGCGTGTTGGGAGCGCATGATGTTGAATGGATTGTCGGCGGAGGCGGCGTCGCCAGTGGCCCCGGTGTCGCTGGAGGCGGTGTCGATGGACTTGCTGAACGAGTAAGCGACCGTGAACGCCAAACCCTTCGAGAAGCGGCGTTCGAGTTTGGCCTGCAGCGAGTGGTAGGAGGAGTTGCCGCCGGTCCAAAAGCTGGTGACGCCGCCGAAGGACGTAAAGGGGCGGCGCAACTGGGCGTTGCCTTCTCCGGGTGGCGGCACGTTTTCGGCCCACTGCACCGTCTGCTGATGCCCGACCGAACCGACATACGCGAGGTCGACCAGGATGTCGCCCCTGATCTGACGCTGGAAGCCCTGGTTCCACATCAGGATGTACGGGTTCTTCAGACCGTAAAGAGGCCGGGACTTCCAGAGGCCGGCCATGAAGGCACGAGCCGCGCCGGTGAAGCCGTTCTGCCAACTGATGGTCGGCACGTCGGGATCGATGTTCGGGCCCTGGGAGGGAAGGAACGTGAACGGCGGATTGAAGGCGGAGAGTCCCTCGTGGCGGGTGGGATTCATGCCGTTGAAGACACCGAACGCGCCGCGGGAGACCCATTTGTCCTTCAAACGATAGGCATACCCGAAGCGAGGCGCAAAGTTCATCTTGTCGGTCTCATACAAGCCACGGTTATCGCTGAAGCGATGCGGAAACGTTGGGACGAACGGAACCGTCTGGCCCGTCCTGGGATCGCGATTCAACAGGGCCACGCCCTTCACATAGACCAGTTCGCCGGTGACGGGATCCCAATTCGCCAGCCGGTTGTACTTGTCTTTGATGCTCTGCTGGTAGTCATAGCGGACTCCAAAGTTCAGAGTGAGACGGCTGGTGGCGCGCCAGTCGTCCTGGAAGTAGACTCCGTGCTGTTGTCCGTAGAGGTAGTTGGGATTGGAAACCTCCCACTTGGAGAGGCTTGCGACGTTGCCCATGAGGAAGTCGGCAAAGGCATCGCCGGGGGCGTTGCGCACGCGGCCCACGTACTGGCCGCTGAACCCATAGCTTCCCACGCACACGCAAAAGAGGTTGAAGTTATTGACCAGCATGCCGCTCCAGCCGATCTTGAGCGCATGGCTGCCGCGTTGGAGAGTGAGGCCGTCGGCAAGCTGATACACCGAATTCCAGTAGATGCTCGTGCGGCCTTCGGCAGGAACGTTGTAGCCGGCGACGGAGAGGGTTGGAAAGGCTGCGAACTCGGGACGGGTCTCGGTCTCCGGGATCTTGAACTCGGACTCGAAAATCGTGCCCTGATTGCGTCCGATCTCGTTGTGCTGGTAGCGGACGAAGCCGCCGCGGAATTCGTTGATGGTATTGGGCGAGAAGATGTGCGACCAGGCAAAGCTCATTTGTTGGGAGCGATCGTTGAATCGGGCGCCCCCGACTTTGGCAAAGCCGCCCTGGGCCGCCCCTCCCGCGACCGTACCGACAACGGGGAACAGGCTCTTCCGGTCCGTCATGTTGTAGCTGAACATGAGGCTGTCCTTCTCGCGGAAGATGTGATCGAAGCGGGAATTGTACTGGTTGAAGTTGTCCTGCGCGCTGGAATTGGAGATGAGGTTTCGTCTGGGGTCGCCGGGGTTGTTGGGACGGTCGATGTACTCGAGCACCTGGAGAGAGGTGGGATGCATCCGGTTTTGCGGAACGCGATTGTTGGCAAACGGCTGGCGCGTCAGGGTAGTGGCGTCCCAGGTTTGGGGATCGTAGATGATGCCGCTTCGCGCGGGATCGAAGATGCCCTGGCGTTGATTGTCGTCAGGGACCAGGTTGACGCCGGTTTGCGAGAGCCGCGTCCGTAAGCCTTCGTAGGCGAAGAATCCGAATGTGCGGTTCTTGATGATGGGGCCTCCGAAACTGCCACCGTACTGATTCTGGCGGTAGGGAGGGGTCTTCGGCTGGATGGAGAAGAAGTTGCGGGCGTCAAACTGGGAGTTGCGGACAAACTCGTAGAGGCTTCCGTGCGGTCTATTGGTGCCCGACTTAATCACCAGGTTGACCACGATGCCGCCTTTGGTCGGCAGGTCCGCGGAGTAGTTGCTGGTCTGGATCTTGAACTCCTGGATGGCTTCAACGTTCGGCCGCACGGCCAGATTGTTGTTCTGGGGATCCATGTTGGTGATGCCGTGGAGCGTGACCTGCTGATACTCCTGCCGGGTCCCCATGGCGTTTACCGAAGTAAAAAAGCCCTGATTGCGGTCGGCCAGGGTGCCCGGAGGCGGTTCGACGACTCCGGGTCCCAGCAGCGCCAACTGCAGGAACTCGCGCCGGTTCAAGGGTAGCTCGACGATCTGCTTGTTCTCGATGACCGCTCCCACGTCGGAAGTGGTGGAGGCGAGCAAGGGCGGCGCGCCGGTGACTTCGACCACCTCGGTGATGGCGCCGGGTTGCAGGGACAAATCGACTCGCGCGGTTTGGTCAAGCTGCAGGACGATGTCTTTCATCTCCTGCTTCTTGAATCCCTGCTTTTGCGCGGAGACGGAATAGCGGCCTAGCGGGAGATTCGGAAGCCGGTAGTCTCCACTCTCATTGGCAA
>JBJXGR010000252.1:0-31389 GCA_046160045.1 Bryobacteraceae bacterium | reverse complement strand
GAGAGTTTTCAGGAGAGCCGGACGCGGGAAATCTGCACCTCCGGTTCGACGAGGGGAGAGGGGCCGCAGTTCAGGCTGTCGCTTCCTCTCCTACTCTACGGCCTCTGATGGTGCGGGCCATCGGGAGCGGTGAAGGGTGTCGGCAACCCCACGGCTTACGCCGTGGGCTCTTTGCACGTAGCAAAGGCCGCGAATTGGTCCGGAACCCGACTCCGCTTCACCCGGGGAGAGGCATTGCTTCGCGGCCACCGCTGCGATGTTCGCCGATCACGCCTTAAGGCCCAACTTGGACTCCAAATACATCCGGCTTGCGCGCGCGGCTTCTTTCGGCGGCCGGTCGGGAGACGAATCGAGTTCCACCGTCATCCAACCCCTCCAGCCGATTCTGTCGAGTTCTGTCTTGATGCCCGGGAAGTCCACCCCCCCTTTTCCCAACGAGAAGAAGGGGGGATCCTTCATCACGTCCGGGCGCTCCAACCGGGTCTTGGCTCCGCCCCGATGCCTGGGGTCGACATCTTTCATGTGGAATTCCACGATGCGATGCCCTAACGTTCGGACCAGTTCCACGGGATCGATGCCGGCCATGGTGATATGCCCGGTATCGAGCACGAACCAGACGTGCCTGGGATCCGTGTGTGCCATCACGTAGTCGATCTCGCGCCGGTTCTCGAACTGGGACCACATGTGCGCGTGCGGGCAAAGCTTCAGTCCCTGGTCGGTGATCCGTTTGCCGAGATCGTTGAGAGTGACGGCGATTTCCTTCAGATCGGCGGAAGTGGTCCCTTGCGGACGGCGGCCTCCGAGATTGATCTTGAGATGCGTGCAGCCGAGCGCCTTGATGAGGCGGATGAGACGCAGGTGATCGTCGATCAGCTTCGACCGCTTCGAGGGATCCTCGAACTGCATTTCGAGAGGCCCTCCGTTCGAGATCGTCACGAACTTGAGGCCCATCCCCTCGATGCGCGCTTTCAGAGCCGGCGGGTCATCGATGTAGTCCTTGTAGAAATAGTGGATGAACGACTCGACGTGGCGGTAGCCGACCTCCTTGGCTTCGCGGAAAGAGAGCCAGACGTCGCTCTCCCAGCCTCCGCGGGTGTTGGTGGTGATGCCGAGGCGGATTCGGGAATCGGGAGAAGCCGCCTGGGCGAAGGCGGCGAGGGCGCTCGAGCCCAGCAGGTCGCGGCGAGACAAAGACACGGCAAACCTCCTATCGCGGGGCGGACCCGATGACACCGGGTCTGCCCCGCAACAGTTTACCGTACAGCGATGGCCGATCCGCTGGGCGCCGCGCCATCCATACTCAGCACCACCGCGGCGTTGCCCGGGGCGAGTCCGGTAGGAACACGTACGGCGACCTGATAGAGGCCCACGAAGCCGGGCGACGCGAGAGAGTAGATCACGTCAGCGTCGCGACCGCCGATGGTCACTCGCACCGCGGCCGTGTTGGAGGCCGGCGGGTACGAAACCAGTTTGCCGGTGTCAATGCCCGGATTCGTAGCGCCCAGTCCGGTCGCGTAGATCAAGATCACGTCGCCGGCGCGGGCGGGATTGTCGGGAGTGATCAACGAGAAATCCACGTTCTTCACCGCGATCGCTCCTCCCTCCCATATGAAGATCGAAGGGGCCGCCGCCGAGACCTGTGCGCGAAACGCAGTGCTCGCCTTACCGTCGAAGGAGGCGGTGATCTCCCGGGCGCCAGGCTGCGTTTCGACGGGTACCTGGACGTTAATCTGCTGCGGCGACACCGAGATGATAGGAGCCGGCCGGCCGCCGATCGATACCTGCGCGCCGTTGAGCGACGTCGGTAAGGAGGCGCCGGACCAGCCGCGCAGGTCGGTCGCGGCCTTGACGAAGTCCTGACCATAGATCGAGAGCAGCGCGCCTGGGGCCGTCGTGGTGACGGAGGATCCGACCGCGGCCACGCCGCCGACGACAGGTGTCAGCGTGGCGGCTGCGGCCATTTGCGACCGGACCACGCCGCCCGGATTGACCCTCGTGTGGAGGTTGAGGTAATGCTTCTCGGGATTCACCACCAGGGAGTTCAGCGAGGCCAACGCCGTGCCGCCGTCGATCGAAGCACGGTACGACAGGTTTCCGAAACCGGAGGGCCGGGGCGCCGGGTTCGCGCCCGAGATGCCGGAATCAAGGCGTACTGGACCGTTCTCCCCAGCAACGCCATCGTGGATGTGCAGGCCGGCGAACTCGACGGCGTCGGGGAAGCGGAAATTGACATCGAAGTCGATGAGTCCGGCCTGTACCGCGCTGTCGTCGCCGCGCAGGGTGCGAGCTGTCACCAGCGCCGAGGCGCTCGCGTCCACGTTGGTGACTGCGGGCACTTCGTTGGCCGGCGACATCGGGACGCGGAACTCGATCGTATCCATCGTTCGCATCTGCGAGCGAATCGCGCCGCCCGTATTCACGGACGTGTGGAGGTTGATGTAGTAGCCGCGCGGGTTGGTCAGCAGGCCTTCCAGCGTGGACACGGCCGCCGCGTTCAAAACGACATCGCTGCGATATCGCAGGGTGCCGGCGCCGGAGGCATCCGATTCTATTCGCTGAAGGGTGGAGTTGACATGTCTCCCTCCATTCGGGGTGGCAGCGTGCGGGGGTGTGCCATAATGCCAACAAATGAAGTACCGCCACCGCGTGCTCGTCCTCTTGTTCTTTCTCTCGATCATCACGTATCTCGATCGCGTTTGTATCGCCGTGGCGGGGCCGGAGATGCAGAGGGATCTGGATATCTCACCCGAGTGGTGGGGCTGGGTGGTCGGGGTGTTTGCCATTTCGTACGCGGCGTTCGAAATCCCCAGCGGCGTCTTGGGCGACCGGATCGGGCCGCGCAAGGTGCTGACCCGCATCGTGGTGTGGTGGTCGGCGTTCACCGCCTTCACCGGGCTGGCTTCCAGTTTGTGGTTCCTGCTGCCGATCCGCTTTCTGTTCGGTGCGGGCGAGGCGGGCGCGTTCCCCAACGCGTCGGCGAGCATCTCGAAGTGGTTCCCCGTTGCCGAGCGCGCCCGTGCGCAGGGCACGGTGTGGATGGCAAGCCGCGTGGGAGGCGCCATCACGCCCTTCCTCGTTGTCCCGATTCAGAAGGCCTTCGGCTGGCGGATGAGTTTCTATCTGTTCGGTGTTGCCGGACTGGTCTGGTCGGCGCTCTGGTATTGGTGGTATCGCGACCGTCCGAGCGAAAAGCCCGGCGTCACCCAGGTGGAAATCGAAGAGATCGGCACCTCTCCCAGCAAAGTACACCATGCCTTGCCCTGGTCGATTGCTCTCCGCAGCGGCAACTTGTGGGCGATCATGCTGATGTACTTCACGTATTGCTACGGTTCGTTCTTCTTCCTCTCGTGGCTGCACACCTACCTGGTCAAGGGCCGTGGATTCACCGCCGAGGGGCTGCTGTTCTCGACGCTCCCATTCATCCTGGGAGCGATCGCCAACTTCTGCGGAGGCTGGACCAGCGACCGCCTGGTCAGGAAATGGGGCGTGACCGCGGGTCGCCGTACGGTGGCGATGGCCGGCCTAGGCGCCGCCTCCATCTTCACGGTGGCGACCATCCTGACCGCGGACAAGTATGTCGCCTTGGTCTTTCTGGCACTGAGCTATGCCGGCTCCGACTTTATGCTTCCCAGCGCATGGGCCGCGTGCCTGGATATCGGCAAGAAGTACGCGGGCGCTGTGACGGGCACCATGAACACGGCCGGCCAGATCGGGTCTTTTGTCTCTTCGGTGGCCTTCGGCTACTTCGTCAAGATCTCGCTCGGTCAGGGGCTATCGCAAACCTCGGCGTACAATGTGCCGTTGGTGCCGATGGCGATCATGCTGGCAGCCAGTACGCTGCTGTGGCTGAAGATCGACCCGTCGAAAGAACTGATACCCTCCGAGGGCGAGTTGGCTCTGAAGAAGGTGGCGTAGGTCTCGCTTCCCTCTCCCCGGTTCGGTCCCGGATTCAGGCGGCGGCGTATCGCAGAACGTCGGCCGGCCGCTCAAGGGTCGCCGGCGGAAGCGCGAAGCCCGCCGAAGCCTGCCGCTGGATCCTCAGCTTGACGAACTTGGCCGTCCTCACGCCGAAGACCTCCGCCGTGACCGGGTAATCCCCGTCCGGAAGGTCGGGAACGGTGACGTTAATCTGGTACAGGCCCGGGCTGATCAAGCCGGCAAAGGCGACCGGCGCAAGCTGGTTGTGGATCTGCACCTTCACCGGATTCGCCGTGGGCAAGGGAGACGCGATCACCTGTCCGGGCGCGGCGGCGGGACTCGTGGGCCCAAAGCCGGTGCCGTACAGCAGTAGAGTGTCACCGGGGCGCGCGGGTATGGTCGTCGCGCCTTGAATCAGATCTGGAGGGCCAATCAACGCTCCGTCCGCGCGGACCGCGGCGATGTTTTCGCCGGAGAACTGGAATAACCCGGGCAGAAAACGCCGGAATGCGACGGACACGGGATCGGACGTGCCGCTCGCGTTCGAGACCGTCACGGCCACCGAGGCGTCTCCGTTGCCCTCGGGAGCGAGCACATTGATCTGCGTGGGGCTGATGTAGTGCACCGAAGCAGGCTGGTTGTTGATGCGGACACTGACGCCGTCGAGCGATTCGGGAAGCTTGCCGTCGACGATGTCGGAGTCGCGCCAGGTGCGCGTCGTCGATGACAGTGCTGCGCCTTGAATGGTGACCCAGGAACCGGAGGCTGCCCCGGCACGTAGCGTGGCTGCGTGCGTGACGCCGGCGAACGAGACCACGGTTGGCTTTGCGGGCGCGGGCGTTTCACTGGGAGTGAAGTTCATCACAACGTCCCAGTTGACGGCGAGCGCGCCAACGGCCGAACCGGCGAGGGCGGTCCATGGGCGGATGACGGAGGCGCGCTGCGCCGTGTCGCGGATGCCGCTCAGCACGCTGTCGTTGCCGGTCTCGCCTTCGACATACAACTGGGTGGTGAGACTGGTTCCGCCAGGAAGCGTCACTTTGCAGTGCACATGGCGGACGCGGCCCGGGTAAAGGCCCGGCTTGATGGTGCGGAACAGATAGGCTCCGTTGGAGGAGGTTTCGAAGCGCCCGTAGCCCTGGAAGCTGGAATCACGGCTTCCATTCAGAGCGCCCTGACTATGGATGTAGGAGCCGACATTGTCGGCCTGCCAGATTTCGATCACGGCATTGCGGACGGGCTCGCCTAGCCGGTCGAGGATACGGCCGCTGAGCCAGGCGATGGTTCCCACGCCCGGAGTGATGGAGTCGTTGATGATCAGGAGGTCGTTGTCCTGATCGAGGGGCTGGCGGTCCGGATAATAGGGCCCCTCGGTCTGCGCCGGGGTCAGGACAAGAGCCTGCGCAAACGCTCCCTTCTGGGTGAAGAAAGCGCCTCCAGCGGCCATGGCAGCCAGAAAATGGCGGCGGTTCAGTGGGGTAGGGCGGTAACGGGTGTATGCCGATTGCATCGCGTTCGATTTCCTTTGTCCCAGGTGGTTGCGATGACGGACGCGGCCCAGCGGATCCCGGTAACAGCGCTGGCGCGATCCTTAACATTCTTGATCGAGAATTAGCACAGCCTTAACGCCGGGGGCCCGTGCGAAACCGTGTGCTATACGAAACCTATGACACGTAGAGACTTGATGCACAAATCCTGGGTGCCGCTGGCGGCGGCTTCCGGCGGCGATGCGGTCGCGCAGGAGCGGCGAGGGGACACGCCCCGGCCGATGAGGGTGGTTTGCATCGGGGGACACCCGGATGATCCGGAGTCCGGCTGCGGCGGGACCCTGCGTCTCTATGCCGAGCAAGGCCACGCCGTCACGGTCGCGTACCTCACCCGCGGAGAAGCGGGTATCAAAGGGGCCGACGCCCGGAGCGCGGCCGCGACCCGCACCGCCGAGTGCGAAGCCGCCTGCCGGATTCTGGGCGTCAAACACACGTTCCTGGGTCAGATCGATGGCGCGACCGAAATCACTCCCGCCAGAATCACCGATTTCACCGACAGGCTGGTGCAACTGCAACCCGATGTCGTGCTGACGCAGTGGCCCCTGGATACGCACAACGACCATGCCATCGCCGGCCAACTGACGCTGCGCGCCTGCCTGACCAAGTTGCGCGAGACGCCGCTCTATTTCTTCGAGGTCTACACCGGACATCAGACGCTGCTGTTTCACCCCACGGACTATGTCGACGTCACGGCCACTCGCGATGTCAAGAAGAAAGCCACGTACGCGCACCGCAGCCAGGATCCCGACCGATGGTATCCCCACCATGAGCACATGGAACGCTTTCGCGGATATGAGGCCGGAGTGGAAGCGGCCGAGGCGTTTGTACGGTTGGCCACCACAACGCGGAGCAGGCCCGGCCGGGTCCTGCCCGTGGCTGGCGCTCTCCGGGCGAACCCGTGATCGCAAACAACACTATTGAGACGGATTACTGCGGGGAAGGCAGAAACCGCTTGCTTATTTTTGCGGGGTGGGAAGAAATGGTGTCGCGAGCCACCGCTCCCTTACGGTCGCGGCTCTGATTGGGGTCGCGGCTCGCTCACAGGACGCGGCGGAGGGCGGCGGCTAGCTGATCCAGATCTTCTTCGTTGTTGTAGAAATGCGGGGACACCCGAAGATTGCCCTGCCGGGCGGCTACCAGGACCCGATTCTCGTTGAGAACGCTCACCAGGCGGCTGGCGTCCACTCCCGGGAATCGGGCGGTGACAATCTGCGAATCGGAAAGTACTTCGCCGCCCGCCGCGCGCAGCACGTCGCGAGTCCGCGCGGCCAGTTGCAGCACTCGCCGTTCGATGTTCGCGGGCCCCAGTTCCAGGAAGTACTCGACCGACGCGCCCATCGCATAGATCAGCGGAAACGAGAGCATCGCCCCTTCGTACTTCTCGGCTGCGCCAGAGAGCAGCGGCCGGCCATGATGCAGCGACTCCGGACGCCGCCAGTCGCGATGGCTGCGCCATCCCACCACGGCCGGTTGGAGCCACTGGCGCACCGACGGACGCACGTACAGAAACCCGGCGCCGTTCGGCGCGAGCAGCCACTTGTACCCGTGCACGGCAAAGACATCCGGCTGCACCTTGCCGATGTCAAACTCCAGCGCGCCGACGCTCTGCGTCCCATCCACGTAGAACAGGACGCCGCGCTCGCGGAGGAACGGCGCCATCGTCTCCACGGGAGGCCGATAGCCCGTGGAATAACTGACGGTGCTGATCGCCACCAACCGCGTGCGCTCCGTCACGACGTCAAAGAAGCCCTCGAAGGGAGTCTCCACGAACTCGACGCCTTTGTCCCGCAGCAGTTGCGGCAGGTAGTAGTGATTGGGGAATTCGTTCGAGAGGGTGACGATGCGATCGCCCTCGCGCCACTCGATGCCGCCAATCAGGAGCGACAGGGCCGTAGACGCATTCGGGATGAACGCGATGTCGTCAGCCTGACAATGGACCAGTTTGCCGATGGAGGCGCGGATGCCGTCCACGTCGTCGAACCACGACATGAAGTCCGCGCAGGCCATTGCATCGCGGCGGGCGAAGTGCGCCGCCACCGCTTCCACGGAGCGGCGGGGCATTTGGCCGTAGGTGGCCGAGTTCAGGAAGGTCCAGTTGGCGAGAGAGGGAAACTCCTGCCGGACCCTGCCCCATTCGACGCCCCAATCAACCATGGATGCGGCTCTTCACATGCGCGGCGGCATCGGCCAGCGCGACATCCGTGGACTGGCGTGAACGGCGCTCGGCGACCTCCACGATTCCCTGCGGAAGCTTCTTGCCGATGGTGATGCGATAGGGAATGCCGATCAGGTCCGCGTCCTTGAACTTGACGCCGGGGCGCTCGTCGCGATCGTCCAGAAGCGCATCCAGGCCCAGTTCCTTCGCTCGTGTGTAAATGCCTTCGGCCGCCTGCATCTGCGAGGGCTCGTTCGCGTTGACGGGCGTGATCACCACGTCAAACGGCGCGATGGAAGCGGGCAGCATCATCCCATCCTTGTCGTGATGCTGTTCGATGGAGCAGGTGAGCGCGCGCTCGATGCCAATCCCGTAAGACCCCATGATGGGCGTGACTTCCTGGCCGTCGGCATTCAGCACGCGAAGTCCCATCGACTCGGAGTACTTGTAGCCCAGCTTGAAGATGTGTCCGATCTCAATCGCCTTCCTGACCTCGAGCGGAGCGTCGGAGTCGATCGACAAGTCGCCCGCCGCCGCCTGCCGCAGGTCGTGGAACTCGCAGGCGAAGTCCTCTCCCGGAGTTGCGTTGCGAAGGTGATAGTCGTCCTCGTTGGCGCCGCAAATCATGTTCCGGCGGCCCTGAAGCGCCGCGTCGGCCAGGATCGGCATATTGGCAACGCCGATTGGACCGAGCGATCCCGCATCCGCTCCGAACCACTCGCGGATCTCCGCCGGGTGCGCCGTCCGGACATCGACGGCTTTCGTGACCCCCGCCAGTTTGGTTTCGCTCAACTGATGATCGCCGCGCAACAGCACCAGCAGGGGTTTGAAGTCGGCGACCATTACCAGGCTCTTCATCTGCGATGTCTGCGGCAGACCCGTAAACTCGGCCACATCCGCGATGGTCTTGCGGCCGGGCGTGTGAAATTTTTCCGGGGTCAGATCACCCTTGGGATCGGAGACCAGAGGCGGCGACGGGCGCGACTCGGCCTTTTCCAGGTTCGCCTTGTACTTGCCATCGGCGCTTACCGCGACAAAGTCTTCGCCCGCGTCGGAAACCACCATGAACTCGTGCGACTGGCTGCCGCCCATCGCGCCGGAATGCGCCTCCACGGCGAGGTAGTCCAGCCCACAGCGGTCGAAGATTCGGCAGTAGGCCTCATAGTGCTTGTGATAGGCAGCATCGAGTCCGGCGGCGTCCATGTCGAACGAATACGAATCTTTCATGATGAACTGCCGCACGCGGAGCAGTCCGGATTTCGGCCTTGGTTCGTCGCGGAACTTGGTCTGGATCTGGTACCAGATCTGCGGAAGCTGCTTGTAGCTGCGCAGTTCGCCCCGCGCGATGAACGTCATCACTTCTTCGTGCGTCATGCCCAGGCACAGGTCGCGCTCGAAGCGGTCTTTGAGCCGGAACATGTTCTGGCCCATCAGGGCCCAGCGGCCGGATTCCTGCCACACCTCGGCCGGGTGCAGGGTGGCCAGCAGCATTTCCTGCGCTCCGATCGAGTCCATCTCCTGGCGGACGATTGCCGTGATCTTGTTCAGAGACCGTTGGGCAAGAAACAGGTAATTATAGATACCCGCGGAAAGCTGGCGGATATAGCCTGCGCGCAACAGCAGTTGATGGCTGATGACCTCCGCTTCAGCGGGGATTTCGCGCAGGGTGGGGATGAAGAGCTTGCTCCAACGCATGATGAGACGGGAAGTTTCACTGTATCACGCGCCACTTCAGAACTCGATGCGCAGGAGAATCTGGACCTGGCGCGCCGTCTCGTCCAGCGGCGATAAGGCCGGGAAATTGGAACCGCGCCCGGTTCGCCCAAACGGAGCCTCGCCGAAATCCGGATCCTGCGCATCGAGACGGTTCTGAGGGTTATTCAGGTTCGCGTGGTTGAGGACGTTGAACGCATCGGCGCGCACCGTGAGGCGGCCGGTCTCACCCAGGCGGCGCAAGCGGAAGAACCGGCTGACGGAAAGGTCAAGACCGTAAAACCCGGGACCGCGGAAGGCGTTGCGTCCCGTGTTACCGAGCGTTCCCGCTTTCGGTTCCGCGAAGGCGGAGCGGTTTAGGATAAGGCGGCCGCCATCGCTCGACGCCGAAGCGCCCGTGCGATTTGGGTCGACAACATCACCACGGTTATTGACGAGAGTCTCTCCATCGAAGGCGACCGCGGCGGCAGAGGCCAGTACGCTGAAGGGGAGACCGGAGCGGATCGCGGCCATCTGCGCGAACTGCCAGTCGCGCAGCAGCCAGTTGTTTCTGAACGAGGGCGGCCGCCACACCGAGTAGAAGACGAGGTTGTGGCGCTGATCGTAGTCGGAACTGGCGCGGTCGGAGCGGCTGTCAAACTGCCGGGTGAAAGCGGAACGGCCCCCGCCGCCGCCGCCGGCAAGCCCACTGAAACTCAGGTTGGTGAGATCCCCATTCAGCGCTTCGCTCTGATTGTCAATCCAGCGTCCCCACGTGTAGGAGAGATTGAGCAACGCCCGTTCGGTCCGGTAGCGCGCGGTCACCGCCATCGCCTGATAAGACGACAGGCCCTGGTTTGCCCGGTAATTGATCTGCGGCAGGTCGGGATTCAACGCGCGCAACGGATTTTTCAGGTCCACGTTGTCGGTGCGCGGCAGGCTCAGATCGCGGTTCACGACATCGGTCGTGATCAGCTTGCGTCCGAGCGACCCCAGCAAGCTCAGTTCGACGGAGAGTGCGCTCGAGACTTCGTGGGAGAGACCGGCATAGTAGCTTTGCGCATACGTCGAACGAAAGCCGGGCTGAAACAGGACAGGGGCGGGCACGCTCAGGTTGAGGGGCTGGCCCTGGAATTGCGAGATCACGGTGAGCGGATCGGCCAGGTAATTCAGCTTCTCCGGGATGTCGAAGAACGAAGCCAGTTGGAACAGCGGCACCGCCACGCTGTTGGCGCGCAGGCTGAGCCACAGGTTGTCGAACGGACGGTCGTGAAAGATTCCGTACGCCGCTCGCACGGAAGTCCGGCTGTCCTGGCGGAGGCGATAGGCCAGCCCGAAGCGCACGCCAACATCGTTCGAGTCCTTCACGAAGAGGTCGCCGGGGCCGCCCGGGACGATGCGCGCGCCCGCAATGCGCTGGGCCAGATCGCCACCCTGGCCCAGCTGCACAATCGCGTCGTGAAAGGAGCCGGCACTCCGGGGCGCGCCGAAGGCCTCGTAGCGCAGGCCGTAGTTCACCGTCAATCGCTGGGAGATGCGAAAGCTGTCCTGCGCGAACAGGAACCACTGCCGGTTGCGATAGGTCCGATTGTCATCCGGCTTGCGGAAGACGGGAAGATCGGTGCGCGAGATGCCGGTGAACAGGAGCGAAGGCGCGTCGCGGCCGAAGTCTTCCAGGCTGGCGAAGGTATACGAGGCATCGCGCCCAAGGGAGACAAAGCCGTCGATTCGGCGGTCGAGCCACCCGCCGCCGAACTTCCAGACGTGGCTGCCTCGCGCCCACACCAGGTTCTCCACCAGTTCCCAGTTGCGGCTCTGGCTGCGATAGCCATACAGGATGGGCGCTCCCGGAACGCCCGCGCCGCCCGGCAGGACGATGGGGGTGCGGTTGTCTTCATCGGGCCGAGCCGGTTCGAACGAAAACGGCCGAAGCCGGCTGGCCGACGCGAGGATGGGGATCGATCGGCCATCGAGCTGGTTCACCGGGCGATCGAATCCGAGGGTATCGCGGCTCCAGCCGATGCGGACCTCGTTGGTGATCGCGGGCGTCCACGAAGCGGTCCATGCCGTGGCGACCGAGAGGGTGTCCTGCTCGAGGGCCATCCAATACTCGCGATACGGGTTCCAACTGAAATCCGGTTGATCGCGCCTGGCCAGGGCGACGCGGTTCATCAGGCGGTGCTTGCCGCCCGGGGCAAGATAGTCGAGGCGCGGCAACGCCAGGTAACGGTTGAGCGACGACGTGGGGGAACTTTCCCGATAGGCGGTCAGGTCCGCTCCCACGGCTACGCCTGTCTGCTCCAGAAGCCGGCGGGCGATGCTGTTGGGCGCCGTCCGTTCGTCGACAAAACGCCGCGTCGGCACGCGGTACAGGAATGGATCGCCCGCCGATCGAAGACGCAGGTACTCGAAAGCGCCAGAGGCAAAAAGACGCTCGCGGAGGATCGGACCGCCGGCGGAGAACCCTGGTTGCAGTTCCTTCAACGGACGGCGGGAGATCCCACCGGCGTTCTGTTGAAAGCCGTTCGCGTTCAGCACGTCGTTGCGGAGGTATCCGTAGGCGATGCCATGCCACTCGTTGCCACCCGCGCGGGAAACGGCATTGGCCAGGAACCCCGCCGTCCGACCGTATTCGGCGGAGAAGTTGTTCGTCGAAACGCGATACTCGCCCACGGCTTCCGGCGCGATCTGGGTCAGCGGACCGGTAATCAGGTAGTTGTTGTTCTCCACTCCGTCCAACAGAAAGTTGGAAGAGGAGGGACGCTGGCCATTGATGGACAGCCCGAGGCCGCGCCCGGTGCCGGCATCGGCCGTGACGCCGGGTTGCGTCACCAGCAGGGTGTAGACGTCGCGACCCACCAGCGGCAGATCTCGCAGCTCGTTTCCGGAAATGACCTGCGAGAGGCCCGTCTCCAGGCGGGCGCGGCTGCCGCGCGTCGGGTCGAACGAGCCGGCGCGGCTGGCGTCGACATCCGGCCCGTAGAAGTCGAGGACTGTCTCGCTCTGCGGCAGGAACACGCTGCGATACTGCCCGGACTCCCACACGTCATTCAGCGGACGAAGGCGAAACGGGAAGTCGAGCCGGCCGGCCACGTTGAGTTCGACCTCTTCCATCTGCAATGGCTGGTAGCCTTTGGCTTCGATTCGCAGGGTGTACCGTCCCGGAGATAGTAGGGGCAGGGCGAAGTTGCCCAGGTGGTCGCTGCGCGCGACGCCACCGACATTGAGGTCGACCTGGGAATAGGCGATGCCGGCGCCGGCCACGGGACGGCCGGTGCGGGAGTCGAAGATGCGGCCGGATATCAAGCCTTGGGTGGTCTGGCCGAACAGCGGCGGCCCGAGAAGGCAGACAGCCAGCGCCCAGGACCACGCGCTGCTCCCGCCCGCCGAACACATACGGTCTATTGTGGCACTACCTCAGGAATTCGTGAGCGGCAGGGGCCGCCGATACCCGCCCGAAAGTCCGGGCTGGTCCGGGTCGAACCCTACAGTGCGTCGAAGGGAATTGCCATCACCGAAGGCCCGAGGGGCAGGTGCGCCGCACCACCGTGAACCACGTATCCGGGGCCAGCCTTGCCCCCCAGATCTTCCTGGAACGTGCGAATACCGGCTGCCATCGATGGCAACGGTGTGGAGGAAAGCTTGACCTCGATTGGGACCAGCGTGCCGCCGGTTTCCAGGACAAGGTCGACCTCGACACCAGCCGAGGTACGCCAGAAGTAGACGCGTGGTTCGTCGCCCCGGTCCGTGATGGTCTTGACGACTTCCATCAGCACGGCAGTCTCGAAGATGGCTCCACCCATCGGGCCGGCCAACGCATGCTCCGGGTCTTTGAGGCCTGCCAGATGGCACAGAGTGCCCGTGTCGGTGAAGTACACCTTCGGAGTCTTCACCAGCCGCTTCCCGATGTTGGCGTGATACGGCCTCAAGACGATCACCTGGAAGGTCGCTTCCAGTACGGACAGCCACGCCTTGGCGGTGTTGACGGCAACACCGAGGTCGCGCGCCAGATCCGTCAGGCTCAGAAGTTGGGCCGTCCTGGCGGCGAGGGCACGCAGGAAGTTCTGGAACGAAGTGAGGTCGCCCACCTGGCGCAGCGATCGCACATCGCGCTCCAGGTAGGTCTGGACGTAGCTCTGATACCACAAGGAAATGTCGCGGTCCGGTTCGGAGACAAGCTCAGGATACCCGCCTCGAAGAAAGCCCCGCCAGCGTTCTATAGGACGGGTTGCCGCCACCTCGGGCTGGTTTTTTGATTCCCATGGCAAGGGCCGAGTGATCTGGCCGGCAGCCTCCCGGTGGGACAACGGCAGCAGCCGCAACATGGCCGCCCGGCCGGCCAGGGTCTCAGTCACCTGTGCGGCAAGGACAAGGTTCTGCGATCCGGTGAGGAGATATTGTCCACGGACCGAGCGCCGTTGGTCGATCCGTTCCTTGATATACGGCAGCAGGCCGGGTGCGTATTGGACCTCGTCGAAGATGACAGGGGGCGGGTGTATCTCGAGAAAACCGCGGGGATCCGCGCCCGCCGCGGCTTGCACGTCGGGCGGTTCGAGCGAGACGTAGCCGGAGGAAGCGCCAAAAATGTGTTTGAGTAATGTGGTCTTGCCCGACTGGCGCGGTCCGGTGAGCACAACGGCCGGGAACTCGCCTGCAGCTCTGCGAAGAACAAGTTCCAACGCGCGCGCGATGTAACGGCGGGGCATCGTCTATATGCAATTATGCATTCAAAATGCATAATTGCAAGTTCGCAGGGCGAGCAGTCGCGTCGCTGCCGTCACGTCAAGCACAACACGATCACGGCCGCCAAATCGGAGCTATCGCCAGTTTTGAAGCTCTCCACCGACGCTGCCATCATGCGTTCGCGTGTCACCTGACTCCAGTCGATCGCGAAGCCGGCCTCGATGCCCAATTCGCGGATGAATTCCCGCTGGGCGCGGCCGTTTCCATCCCTGAATGGGTGGATCGCATTGACCTCGCCCAAGTAGAACCCAGCCCGCCGCGCGAACTTTTCAGCGTCGAATCCTTTCAGGTAGCGCTCGCCTGGCAACTCCCGCAGTACATTGTGCAAGGCGCGTTCGGTGAAGGCAGCGGAGCCAAAAAGCTGGCCGCCCTTCGAAATGTTGACCGTGCGGAATTCGCCAGCCCACGAATAAACGTCCTGAAAGATGTACCGGTGGATAGCCTTCAGGTCGGCCACGTCGAAGAGGACCTTCAGAGGCGCTGCGTCCAACTCGATCAGCCGGGCCGCGGTCGCGTTCGCTTCGAATCCGGCCAGACGCCGAGGATCACAAATGTCAGGCAGGTTTCGAAGGACGTCAGTCCCCGGATAGGTGTACGGGTCCGAACTCTCGGGCATTCAGCGCTCGAATCTCCGCGGCCATCCCGTCGGCCGTCAGGTCGCCGGCCACGTACCGGTCGAACACTGCCTTCGCGGCGTCAGTTGGCTCGAGCCCCTCCAAACGCACGGACGCTACCGCGCGCTCCACCCGAGCCCGGCGTTCTGACCGCTCCTGTTCCATCGGTCTGTTCCTGGCCATGCACCCTGCCCTAACAGACATCTTACCGTGCGCATCGGCTACCCGAGGGCGTTGCACCCGCGACGCCGTTGTTGACGTCCGGACCTCCCGCGAAATTCCCCTACCGCGGAATCACCGGGAGAACCACATGCGACGGCCGCTGGGCATCGTGATACACCGTCTGGCTGGCGACGCGCACCTTCGCGCCGGTCCCGAAGGGCTCACCGGTATTCGGATTCCGGTCGAACTGCGGGAAGTGGCTGCTGGTGATGTCGACCCGTATGCGATGGCCCTTTTTGAAGAGATTGCTGGTGCCCACCATGTCGATGGTGAACTCGTAGCTCCTGCCGGGCTGCAGCATCCTGGGCCGGCTCAGACTCTCGCGGTAGCGCGCCCGCACGATGCCCTCCGCCATGTTGTAGGCGTGGCCATCCGGATACACATCGATCAGCTTGGCGACAAAGTCCGTATCGGGCCCGTCGGACGCAGCGTGCATCACCACCTTGACGGGTCCCGTAACCTCGATGTCTTCTTTCAGGAAATCGGAGGTGTACACGAGGATGTCATGACGTCCCTCGATCGAACGCTGATCGATGGGACCGGCCGGAGTAGGAGTTCCGCAGCAATTATTGCCGCCGGTTGAAGGAACCGGATGATCCGGGTCGTAGCGGTAGGCATCCGGCTTGGAGGAAGAAGCAGGCGCATCCCAGGAAAGGCGCCCGTCACCCCGGTCGCTGTTTGCCGATCCGGAGCTGTGGAAGTACATCTTCCGGTAACTGGTTCTTGCCAGTGGATACTCGTTTTCGCGCCGCCACTGGTTCTCGCCCATCGTATACAGAGTGACGGGGGGCTCGCGATCGACGCCGTTCTGGTCGCCCTTCAGCCAATAGTCGAAGAAACGCAGCTCTATGGCGTCCATGCTCACGTGAGCGTGCTCGCCGAAGTCGATGTCGCCGAACTTGCGGGACGAGCCGTGCCCCCATGGGCCGATGATCATGCGGCTTTGCTTGCGCGCCGTCTCGCTCTTCCCCTGGTGGCTGACTCCCACGTAGCCGTTCAACGTGCCCTGGCTGAAGATGTCGAACCAGCCGCCGGAGGTGTAGACCGGAATCTCCCACTGATCGAACATCTCCTCGGCGTTGATCTTTTTCCAGTAGTCGTCATAATCGGGATGCGCGATCCAGTCGCGCCAGAACTGGGCGTGGCGTCCCAGCAGATCCTGCATCGTGAGCAGGGGCAGATGCCACAACACTTTGTCGTAGCTCAAGGACGCCGGGCCGTCCGCCATGGTGTGCGACCCCGTGTTCTGCATGATGCGCGACTCCTGGCGCACCGGGCCCCAGCCGAAATTGAAGGACAACCGCCAGCCTCCGTTGAGAGTCATCCAGTTGTGATAGAGGCTGGTGGAGGCGACGCGCGGCGAGATGACGACCAGGTGCGGCGGCTTCGACATCGCCGCACGCCATTGCACATGACCCAGGTACGAACCTCCCTGCGTTCCCACCTTGCCGTTCGACCATTCCTGACGGGCGGCCCATTCGATGGTGTCGTAGCCGTCTTCGATGTCGTTGCGGAACGGCTCCCATTTGCCGTCGGACTCGTGGCGTCCGCGCACGTCCTGGAAGACGAAGACGTAGCCCCGCCGGGAGAAGAAGACCGCTTCGGCATAGGACGAGGGGTAGCGCTCCGTGCTATACGGCGTGCGGCTGACGAGCACCGGATACTTGCCCGGCTTGGCCGGGCGATAGACGTCGGCGTAGAGCTTGACCCCGTCGCGCATGGGGACCGGAACCAGGTTGTCGATCACCACGTCGTTGGTAGGCGGGTAGGCTTCGGGGAAGTGGACGGCGGCCGGAGCGAACGGAGCAGCGGCGGCGAAGACAAGGAGCGGAATAAACTGGCGCATCAGCGAATGACGGTATCAAAGTCGTCGCGTATTGTTCAAGCAGGTTCGACGGGATTCCTGTGCTACAGTCTGGTCCAGCGACGCATGACGCGTATGTTTGCACTGCTGGCGCTCGGGTTGATCCTCGCAAATTCGCTGTGCATGGCCATCTGTGTCGTCACTGACTGCCGTCCCTCGGTTCCGGATTCAGGCGCCTGTCATCACTCCGAGAGGCCTGGCCCGGCGGCGCCTTGTTCGCACACATTGTTGCGCAGATCGGCCGCGGTCGAGACCTCCGCATTGGATCTTTCCTCGATTGAGGGCATGGTTCAGCCGGTGGAAGGCAGCGAACTCGTGGGAATGACAGCAGCGGCGATGAATCTGTCCAATGACCCGCCACGCGCGCCTTATTGCGTTCTAACCGTACTTCGAATCTGATCCCCTCTCCGCCCGGGAAGTTTTCGCGCTGATCCTGCCACTGTCCTTGCAAAGCGGCGTGCCGGCCAGCGCGCGACGCGACTTATTCCACTTTGAGGAATCGAAGGAAATGAATCAGCGAAGAAGCTTCTTCAGCAGGTTTGCCGCGCTGGGCGCCGGCGTGTGGGCGGGAAACCGCGCCGCGGCGCAAACACAGCACGAACACCATCAGCACCCGGCGCGCGCGGCCGTGACGCCGGCGGCGAAGGGCCGCCCGGCTGCCAATCTGCCGGTCGAACTACCCGATCTCGGCAAATTGCCGTACCGGATGGTGGATGGCGTCAAAGAGTTCCACCTCGTTGCCGAGGTGGTGAAGACGGAGATCTTTCCGGGCCGTCCGATTCACGCCTGGGGGTTCAACGGAAGCATTCCCGGGCCGACGATCGAATTCAATCAGGGCGAGCGCGTCCGCGTGATCTTTGAAAACCGGCTGCCGGAGATGAGCGCGGTTCACTGGCACGGATTTGAGGTTCCGATGGAAATGGACGGCAGTGTCGGCGTAGGTCAGGACCCGGTGGCTCCGGGCGGAAAGTACGTGTACGAATTCACCCTCGACCAGCACGGAACCCTGTTCTACCACTCGCACTTCGCCATGCAGGAAATGATGGGCATGCTCGGCATGGTGGTCGTCCACCCCACGAAGCCATACGAGCCCGCGGTCGATCGCGACTTCGGCCTCATCCTGCAGGAATGGGCGCTGCTGCCGAACAATCCTGTGCCCAACACGCTGTCGATGGAATTCAACTGGCTGACCTTCAATGGCAAATCGGGCCCGTCGTGCACGCCGATGCTGGTGAAACAGGGCGAGCGGGTGCGGATCCGGATGATCAACATCGGCATGGATCATCACCCGATCCACATGCACGGCCATCAGTTCGCCGTGACTGGAACCGAGGCCGGCCGTAAGCCGGAGCACCTGTGGTTCGACGAGAACACGGTGCTGGTGGGCGTGGCGCAAGCCCGCAATATCGAGTTTGTCGCAAAGTATGCGGGCGACTGGATGCTGCATTGCCATCTGCCGCACCACATGATGAACCAGATGATGTCGATGGTGGGGCCCATTAGCCACGGTGGCCGTGGAATGCCCGCCGGCGGCACCATGACCGATGGGATGGGAATGTACCGGCAAGGCCCCGCCCTGGCTCAAGAAAAAGGCGCCGTGTTGGGCCGGGGAATCGGCCTGGGTGCGAACGGGGAGCGGCCCGTTTCCAACCTGGTGGCAGCGGCCGGCCATCAGCATCATCACTCCGGCGCCGGCGGGGAGGCGTACCCGAAGGACGACCCCGAGAAGAAGAAGGTACCCGGCTACCCGCAGGACATGTGGATGGTGATGGACGAGTTGTTCCACGACAAGCCGGAAAATCACGGGCTCAGGCCAGGATGGTCGGGAGCCATGATGGGCATGATGACGCTGGTGCGCGTTCTTCCCGAGGACAAGTACGAGCAGATCATGGTGCTCAAGAAGGCGAAAGGGCACAAGCATGGAGCGTGATTTCAGGCTGGTTCGAATCGCAGTTGTGCTGATTACGGCACTCGCACCGGTTGCGGCGCAGGAGCATCGGCATCCCCCGGCGGCTGTTTACGCCTGCCCGATGCATCCGGACATCCGGTCGGCCGGGGCTGGCCGTTGCACGCGCTGCGGGATGGCGTTGACGGCAGTGGCGCCGCCCGCGAAGCCCGGTCTGAGCCTCGCTACCCTGGAGCGCGAGGCGCTAGCGCACAACCCTGTCCTGAAGCAGGCTGCGGCGTCGGTCCGGGCCGCGCAGGGCCGCACCCTGCAGGCGGGACTGTGGCCCAACCCCATCATCGGGGCTAACGGCGAACACGTCGCTCCCGTCACCGGCGGAGGAGCCATCGGCGGCTTTGTCGAACAGCGGATCGTCACCGCGGGCAAACTTCGCCTGGACCGCGGAGTTGCCCGCGAAGAACAACGCGATATGGAGGCAGCCGCCGAAGCCCAGCGCCTGCGAGTGCTGACGCAGCTCCGCCTGCTGTTCTACCAGGCCCTGGGCGAGCAGCGCCTGGTGGAGGTGCGAACGGACCTGGCGCGGCTTGCCGAACGTGCCGTGGGCATCTCGCAGGAACTCGCCAACGTCGGCCAAGCGGACCGGCCGGACATCCTGGCGGCGGAAGTCGAAGCGCAGCGGGTCGACCTTTCCCTAGTCGAAGCGCGGAATGCCCTTGACCGCACCCTGAGCCAGTTGGCCGCCACCGTCAACTCACCCATACTCGAACTGTCGCGGCTGGAAGGCGATCTGGAAACAATTCCGAAGGTCGATCGCGGCGAGGCCGAGAGCACCCTCGCCGGGAGCCCGGAGTTGAAATCCGCACAGGCGAACATTGGGCGGGCGGAATCCGCGTTGCGCCGCGCCGAAGTGGACAAGATCCCGGATTTGTTTCTGCGCGGCGGATTGCGCAACAACCGCGAATTCGTCGATGCCGGACCTCCTAACCCGGTGAGGAGGGTCGGCGTGGAGGGGATCTTCGACGTCGGCATCGAGATCCCTCTGTTCAACCGCAACCAGGGTGGCGTCGCGGCCGCCCGCGCCAACCTGGATCGGGCCAAGCTGGAGATCGAGCGTACGCAATTGTCACTGCGCACGCGCCTGGCGGCCGTCTACCGCGAGTACCGCGATGCGGAAGCCTCCGTGGAACGCTATCGTACCCGGATTCTGCCAAAGGCCAAGGAAGCGTACGATCTGTACCTTTCGAACTTCCAGCAGATGGCGGCGGCCTACCCGCAGGCGTTGATTGCGCAGCGCAATTTCTTTCAGGCCCAGGATGATTACGTCCGGGCACTGATTCACGCCTGGCAGAGCGCGGTGGAGGTTCAGGGATTGCTAGTGACGCGGCAGGAAATGAATTGAGGGCTACTGGCCCTTAGCCTTGCGGATGGCTGCGGCCAACGCCGGAACTACCTGGAACAGGTCGCCGACGATGCCGTAATCGGCCACTTCGAAGATCGGAGCCTCTGCGTCCTTGTTGATGGCGACGATGATCTTCGACCCCTTCATGCCCACCAGGTGCTGGATGGCGCCGGAGATGCCGACGGCGACGTACATCTTCGGCGCCACCGTCTGCCCGCTCGACCCCACCTGACGTTCCATGGGCAGCCATCCGTTGTCGCAGATGGGCCGCGAGGCCGCCAGTTCCGCGCCCAACGCCTTGGCCAGATCCTCGACGATCGCGATGTTCTCCGCCTCTTTGATGCCGCGGCCGACGGAGACAATGATGTCGGCGGCGCTCAGGTCGACGGCGCGAGCGGCCTCGCGGAACCGCTCCCCCGGCTGGATGCGAATCGAAGCCGCGTCCAGGACAGGCCGGAAGATCTCCACAACCGCGCTTCCTGACTCCACCGCATCAGCCCGGAAGGCACCTGCCTGCAGCGAAGCAAAAAAGGGCGGCTCACCGCTGAATTTTACATCCGCATTCAGTTTGCCCTGAAAGAACTGGCGGACCACGATGGGAGCGCCTTGTTCGACACGATACCCAATCACGTCGCTCACCAGCACGCGATTCAGGGCCGTGGCCAGTTTTGGTGCAAAGTCGCGCACCTGGTACGTGTGCGGGAACAGAACCACCTTTGGCTGAATCCGGAGCAGCAGCGATTTCAGCGCGGAGGAATAAGCGTCCGCCGTGTAGGGCTCGAGCAACTCGTGGCCGACCGCGAAGACGCGCGTAAGCTGTTTGGCTGCCGCTTCCGCCGCGAGGCCGGAGATGTCGCCGCCCACCACCGCGGCGTCCACTGGCTCACCGAGGTCCTTCGCCATCTGTTGGGCCGCCGCCAGCGTCTCCCAGGACATGCGGTTCCAGGCGCCGCCGTACTGTTCGAGAATCGCCAGCACGCTCATAGCACGCGCGCCTCGAAGCGGAGTTTCTCGGTCAGGCAGGCCGCCGCTTCCTTTGGGTCGCCCTCGAACAACTGTGTCCGCTTGGACTTCTCGGGCGCATACACGCGCCCGATACCGATCCCGGCTTGGGACACGGCAATGCCGAGATCGGCTGCGGTGAGTCGTTTGATCTCTTTCGTCTTGGCCTTCTTGATGCCCATCAGCGTCGCGTACCGGAGCTTGCGGATCCCCGATTGAATCGTCAACAGCGCCGGAAGGGGCATTCGCACAAACTGGAACCAGCCATCCTCGAGTTCGCGCTTCACCTTGAGCGAGCCGTCTTCCACATCCACCTGCATGATGATGGTCCCGTGAGGGATGCCGAGCAGTTCGGCCAGGATGACCCCGGTCTGTCCGAAGCCGAAATCATCCGATTGCAGTCCGGTCAGAACCACGTCGGGCCTTTCGCCGGCAATCGCGGCAGCCAGCAGGCGGGCCGTGGAAAGAGGATCGGCGGCGGGTTCCTCGTCGATATGAATCGCACGGTCGGCCCCTTTGGCCAGCGCTTCCCGAATCGTCTGCGCGGCACGGGCCGGGCCGAGGCAGATCACCACCACCTCTCCGCCCTGCCTGTCCTTAAGCTGCAGACCCTCCTCCAGCGCGTATGCGTCAGGTTCGTTGATCTCAAACGTCAGGTCCGTCTCGTCGACCCATCGGCCGTCTGGGGCTACCCGCAGCGTCGAGTCCCGGGCCGGCGCCTGTTTGATGGAAACGACGATTTTCATCTCACTCGTCGTAGCGCTTGAAGACCAGCGCGGCGTTGGTGCCGCCGAATCCGAACGAGTTCGACAGCGCGTGATCGATCTTCATCGGCCGGGACTGATTGGGCAGATAATCCAAATCGCACTCCGGCGACGGGTGTTCGAGGTTCATAGTCGGCGGAGCAACCTGGTCGCGGATCGCGAGAATCGTGATGCCCGCCTCCAGCGCGCCGGCGCCTCCCAGCAGATGGCCGTGCATTGACTTTGTGGAGCTGACGGCCAGTTTGTAGGCATGCTCGCCGAAGCAGCGTTTGATCGCGCGTGTCTCGATCAGATCGCCGATTTCCGTGGACGTCGCGTGCGCGTTGAGATAGTCGATCTGCTCAGGGACGATACCGGCATCCTGAAGCGCGTTTCGCATCATGCGGTAGGCGCCGTCGCCGTTTTCGGCGGGCGAGGTGACGTGAAATGCGTCGCCGCTCATCCCGTAGCCGACCATTTCGCCCAGGATCGTGGCACCCCGCGCCCGGGCGAATTCCAACTCCTCCAGGATCAGCACCGCGGCGCCCTCGCCAACCACGAAACCGTCCCGGTCCTTGTCCCACGGACGGCTCGCCCTCTCCGGCGTATCGTTCCGCGTAGAGAGCGCTCGCATAGCGGCGAATCCCCCGATCCCCATCGGGGAAATGCACGCCTCCGCGCCCCCGGTAATCATGGCGTCGGCGTAGCCGTGCTGGATCAGGCGGAACGAATCGCCGATCGCGTGAGTGCTGGTCGCGCATGCGGTCGCAGTGGCCGAGTTCGGACCCTTCGCTCCGGTTCGAATGGAGACGTACCCGGACGCCAGGTTGATGATGGTCGCCGGTATAAAGAAAGGCGAGATCCGGCGCGGCCCGTACTGAAGAAACGTCTTGTGCTCGCGCTCGATGACATCGAATCCGCCGATACCGCTGCCGATATAGACGCCAATGCGCTCGGCCGTGTCCGGCGTTGCCATGAGACTCGAAGATCGCAGGGCGAAGTCGGCGGCCGCGACGGCCATCTGAATGAACCGCCCCATCTTCTTGATCTCTTTTTTTTCGATGTACAGCGCCGGATCGAAGTCTTTGATCTCTCCCGCGATCTGGCAGGCAAACCCGGTGGTGTCGAAGGATTCGATTCGCGAGATGCCGATGCGTCCGTGGCGAACGCCCTGCCAAGTCTCCTCGGTGCCAATACCCAATGAAGACACCAAGCCTACGCCTGTAACAACTACCCTTCTAGCCAAACCGCCTCTCTTTCGGAAATTCCCGCGGGATGACGTCGCGAGGGCTACTTCTTGCCGGATTTGCCTTCGATGTAGTCGATTGCGTCCTTGACAGTCCCGATCTTCTCGGCGTCTTCGTCCGGGATCTCGAGTTCGAATGCCTCTTCAAACGCCATGACGAGTTCAACGATGTCAAGAGAGTCAGCGCCGAGGTCGTCGACAAACGAAGCGTCGTTGGTAACTTGATTCTCATCGACACCAAGTTGTTCGACAATGATCTGCTTGACTTTCTGCTCTACGGCCGATGCCATGAATTCCTCCTCGGAATGACTCCAAACTCAACGATTGTAGCGGTTATGGGGGAACCCCGCAACCTGCGAGAGAAACAACCTAGGTACCCGTCGTGCGCGCGGCGCCTGGCCGCACGGGAAAACCACCGCGAAGGTATGCTGGAACTGACAGGCGGAGGATCCATGAAGCTTTGGTGGCTTGGCGGAGCGGGCTCGGGAACAGTGGAAGGCGACCTTGGATTGCTGGTCTTGCGCGTGGCGGCCGGCCTTGGTTTGACGACGCACGGCATCTTGAAATTGCCGCCGCCGGATCGCTTCGTTCGTCTCGTCCGCCAGCTTGGATTTCCGATGCCAGAGGCCTTCGCCTGGATGGCCGGCATAGTGGAATTCTTCGGAGCGATCCTCCTGGTGCTGGGGCTGTGGACGCGGCCGGCTGCCAGTCTGATCGCCTTCCTCATGGCCGTGGCCTTCTTCGGCGCGCATCGGAGAGATCCGTTTTCGGAGAGAGAGATGTCGATGTTGTACGGAGCCGCGGCGCTGGCGCTGGCGGCCATCGGGCCGGGCCGTTTCGCCTTGGACCGGCTCACGACCGGAGGAGCAAAAGGCAGCCGCCGGCGCTGATGGCGCCGCACGTCGAACGGTTTGGGAGTATATTTGAAGGGAAGCCAGGATGGCCACAACACCGGCGAACACCAACGTGAGCGAACCCTCGGCACCTGGGCGGTTCATCTTGATCTCCGTGCGCGCTGGCGAAGTCTTTGCCAATCACGAGAAAGCCTTGGGCTGGCTGCAAACACCCAATCCGTCGCTGCAAGGTAAGACACCACTCGAAGCTGCTGGCACGGAGGAAGGGTTCAATGAGGCAGCTGCGATCCTGACCCGCATCGAATGCGGTGTCCTCGGCTGATGCGGATCTTCCGCCTCTGTCGAACCACTTATCCGGCATATGACGGAGAGGGTGCCCGCCGGGCTGGCGGACGCTGGAACTCAAAGGGCGTTCGAGTGCTTTACATGAGCGAGAATCGCTCGTTGGCGGTGTTAGAGATTCTCGTTCACCTGTCGGCATCACTACCGGACCGATACGTCCTCGGTATGGCGGAAGTTCCCGACGGCTTTTCTGTTGAAACAGTGAACGAAGACGGTCTCCCTCAGATTTGGTCCACGTTGGACCCTCGCGAGCAGGGTGCGACAAAATGGATCGGAGACGAGTGGGTTTCGCAGCAGCGTTCCGCGATTCTTTCCGTTCCGTCGGTCATCATGGGCGAAAGAAACTACGTTCTGAATCCGGCGCATCCGGATTTTCAGCACATCAACTTCGCTGATCCTGTCCCTTTCCGTTTCGACAGCCGACTCCTCGGCCTACTCGACCGTGCGAATACCGCTGGGGCTAGCGGCCTGGCGTAACGGGTAGCCGCAGACGATTCAGTCGCCTTGCGGTTCTCGCCGACGACAACACTGTGGATCGCCTTATCGCCGGGGCGCGAAAGGCTCCCGCCGGCCCTGACGACCGCCGCCTCCGTCCTCGCCTTTGACGGCGGGTTGCGCGCTTCCCGCTACAATGAAGACATGCGGGTGCTCCTGTTCAGCGGCAAAGGCGGTGTCGGCAAAACCAGTCTGGCCGCGGCGACCGGACTGCACCTCGCCAAAATGGGGTACCGGACCATGGTGATGAGCGTCGACCCCGCTCATAGCCTGGCCGATTCCTTCGACCTCGAGACCGACCTGTTCCACGGCAAGACAGGCGAGCCCTACCTGATCGCCGACCGGCTGTGGATCCACGAGGTCAATATCCAGCGCGAGATCAAGCAGCACTGGAAGGAGATCTCGGCGTATGTGATTTCCGTTCTCAGAACAACCGGCATCAGTGGTGTCGAAGCCGAGGAACTGGCCATCCTGCCCGGCATGGAAGAGCTCAGCGCGATGATGTACGTCAACCAGTACCGTCGCGAGGGCCACTACGACACGATCGTGCTCGACTGCGCGCCGACCGCCGAGTCGCTTCGCTTTGTCAGCATGCCGACCACGCTCGACTGGTACATGAAGCACATCTTCCCGTACCATCGCGGCCTGCTGCGGGCCGTCCGCCCCATCGCCAACAAGGTCTCGCCCGTGGAACTTCCCGGCGACAACTATTTCGCCAACATCGCCGATCTGTTTGCGAAGCTGGAAGGAATCCCCGAACTGCTGGAGGACCCCTCCATCACCAGCGTGCGTCTGGTGACCAATCCGGAGAAAATGGTGCTGCGGGAAACGCAGCGGGCCTTCGTCTACTTCTCGCTGCACGGATTGACCGTGGATCAGATCGCCGTGAACCGCGTGTTGCCCTCCGGACTCAGCGATTCGTATTTCAGCGAGTGGCAGGAGTCGCAGGCCCGGATCCTCGAGGAGATCGAGACCTATTTCTCGCCTGTTCCCGTCAAGCGTGTCCGGCTGTTCACGCACGAGGTGTGCGGAGTCGAAAGGTTGCGGGAACTCGCCGCCGCGTTGTACGCCGAGGGCGAGGATCCGGCGGCCATCACCAGAACGGAGACTCCTTATCGTTTCGTCAAGACCGACAGCCACTACGAGGTGAAGTTGAGCCTCCCTTTCGCCGTCAAGGGCGAAGTGGGACTCTTTAAGAAGGGCGATGAGCTGGTGGTGGAGATCGGCGCCCTGCGGCGGCACATCGGATTGCCGACGACCATGTCGTCGCTGGTGCCCACCCGTGCGCGGTTGGAGAACAAAGTGTTAACTGTGGAGATGAGAGAGGTCGCCCAATGACCGAAGAACAGAAGCAGGAAGCGCGTGGCTGTATCTGTATGGGAATTGGTCCCCAGGTGACCGAGGTTCTGCGCCAGGCGTTGCCAGGCGGAGCTCGGGATCACTTCCGTCAATCGCGGATCGAGTTTCTCAAAGGCATCCGCAGCTTGCTGGACCGCCGAATCGAAGAGCTGTCGCGCCCCGAACAGAGGGGCACGACGGTCGCGGTGGAATGAGCTTCAGCGTCGCCGCTCGAAGAAGTCCCTGAGCAGTGCCGAGCACTCGTGCGCTCTCACTCCCTCTTCAATCCTAACCTGATGATTCAGGATCGCCGAATCGGCCAGTGCGAACTTGCTGCGGACGCCGCCGAAGCGCAGGTCGCGGCACCCGAAGACGACGCGTTCGACGCGAGCGTGAACCAGGGCGCCCGCGCACATGACGCACGGCTCGAGCGTGACGAACAGCGACGCGCCTTCCACCCGGTAGTTCCCGATCGCCTGCGCCGCTTCCCGCAGCGCCAGAATTTCCGCGTGGGCCGTCGGGTCGCGCCGGGCGATGGGAGCGTTGGTTCCCCTCCCCACGATCCGGCCGCCGATGACCACGACTGCGCCGACGGGCACCTCTCCCGCCGCCTCCGCCTCACGGGCCAGGCGCAGCGCCTCGTCCATGAAGTCTTCGTCCGTCACAACGGGCTTTGCGGGTAGCTTCCGAGAAGGCGCCAGTCGGCCAACTCGGTCAGGTGCGACAGGGCGTTCCGGGTCACCGCATCTTCGGCGTGGCCGTGAAAGTCCAGGTAGAACAGATACTCCCACGCCTTGCCGCGCAAGGGCCGTGATTCAATCTTGGTCAGATTCAAGTCGCGCAGCGCGAAGGCGCTGAGACAGCGAAACAGGCTCCCCGGAATGTTCCGCGTTGTGAAGACCAGCGAGGTTTTCCAGATCACCTTCGACGAAGGCTTCAGCACCGCGCGCGGGTCATCAGGCCGGCGCAGCAGAAAGAATCGCGTGTAGTTCTCACGGTCGTCTTCGATGGAGCGCTTGAGGATCCGGGCGCCATAGATCCCGGCCGCCCCCGCCGAGGCGATCGCCGCCGCATCCTTCAGCCCCTCCTCCATCACCATCTTCACGCTGCCGGCCGTGTCATAGAACACCTGCTTCTCGAACTCCGGGTGGTCGGCGAAGAAATGGAGGCACTGGTTCAGCGCAACGGGGTGCGAATAGACGCGCCGGATCTTTTTCATGGTTACGCCCGGCGGCGCGATGAGGTTGTGCACGATCCGGACGCGCGTTTCGCCGACGATGACCACGCGGAAGTGCTGCAGGTGGTCGTAGTTCTCGTGGACGGAGCCATGTAGCGTGTTCTCGATCGGAACCACCGCCGTGTCGACGCGCTTCTCAACCAGGCTGCGGAACATGTCTTCGAAGCGGGTACAAGGCTGGACCCTGACGTCCTCGCCCAGCAACTGGCGGGCCGCCTGTTCACTGAATGCGCCGCGTTCGCCCTGGAAGGCGGCTGTTTCCGGCTTTTTGGCTTTCATGGGGGGTCACGGATCCCAACGCTTGATTCGGTTGTCGGAGAGGCCCATCAGATCGAGGATGCGGTCGACTGAGTGATCCACAATGTCCATTACCGTTTTGGGTTCATTATAAAAGGCCGGAATCGGGGGAGCGATGATCGCGCCCATCTCCGCCAGCGCCGTCATCGTGCGCAGATGCCCAAGGTGAAAGGGAGTCTCGCGAACCATCAGGATTAGCCGCCGGCGCTCCTTGAGCGCCACGTCGGCCGCTCGAATCAGGAGATTGGAGCTGATGCCCGCGGCGATCGCCGACATCGAGTGAATCGAGCAGGGCGCGATCACCATTCCATCCGTCCGGAACGAACCGCTGGCCAGGCGGCAGCCGATGTCTTCCAATGGATAGGAGTAATCGGCCAGCGCCTTCAGGTCCGCCGCTTTCTTGCCCATCTCCAGGAACAGCGTGCGCTCGCCTGAACGCGTCAGGATGAGGTGCGTCTCGGCTGCCGGATTCTCTTTCAGACGCTCCAGCAGGCGGTAGCCATAGATCGCCCCGCTGGCTCCGGAGACTCCGATGACGATTTTCAAGTTTCGGCTCCCTCCCCGCGCGTCTTGTTCTGAATTCAGAACAGGAACCCGCTCGGGCCTGTTGCCCGACTTTCACCGGGTGGATATACTTGGGACTCTAGAGGCTTTATTGGAGTACCGACTCAGACCCCGCAGCATCGCTTCGGATGGTATCACGGAAGAGGCCGGCCAGCGCCTTCGGCAGATTCGTGAGCGCTTGAGTCTGACCATTCGTGACGTTGAAGAGGCCAGCCGGTTGATCGCCGAGCGTCACCAGAACGATGAATTCGTCGTCGGTCTCAGCCGCCTCTCCGAAATCGAGAACCGCGGCTCGGTTCCCACCATTTATCGGGTGTACTCGCTGTGTGTCATCTACCGCCTGGAACCGGCTGAAGTGCTGGAGTGGTACGGAGTCGACATGGCTTCGGTCGCCGCCGACGCCGCCATGGTCGACGTCTCCCGAAGCCATCTGGTCCGATTCCGCCCCGACGGCCGGGGCTATGTCCAACTCCCCCTTTCGCTCGACCCGGGCATCGATTTCCGCAAGACCACGCATCTCAGCCGGATGATCAAGCGCTGGGGAAAGCTGCCGCTCGTCCTGCTGAACGGCCTCGATCTTCGCAACCATCGTTACGGGTTCATCGGCTCGGACGACTGGACTATGTACCCCATTCTCCAGCCCGGTTCGTTTGTCATGATCGACGAGAGCCGCCGGAAGATCGCCGCCTCGGGTTGGACGAATGAATTCGAGAGGCCGATTTACTTCCTGGAACATCGCAGCGGATGGGCCTGCGGCTGGTGCTTCACCAACGAAAAGCACCTGGTTTTACAGCCGCACCCGGCGTCCGATTGCGCGCCGCAGATGTTCAAGCCCAATGAAGTGGATGTGGTCGGACAGGTGACCGGAGTCGCTATGCGTCTGGATCTGCAGAAGAGACGCCGAGGACGTTCCGCATCATCGTGAGCAGCAACTCCAGGTCCCGCGAGTAGACGATCTTTTCAATCTCGCGGGCCGACGCCGGGATCAGGTTTAGATACGGGCGCACCCGCGACCAGGTCTCGACAATCGCTTTTCGCTCTCCCTGGATTCCCGTAAAATACAGATCGAGATCGCCCTTCTGCTTCTCCAGGTCGAATGCCAGCCACTGGTGGAACGATCCTTCGTGGCTTTGCCGGAGCGCCGAGTCCGCTTCCGACTCGCCAAACGACTGGGCCAGGCCGAAATGGCGGTAGAAGCCGGTGTCGGGGTCGCGCAGCGAGCAAAGATATACCAGCCGGCCAAAGACGGACGGGATTTGCGACAGAGTATGCCGCCACAGATCTTCGATGGGGCGGCGCTCAAGGCCCACTAGGTTGTCTCCGACTACGCGCCGAATGGCACTCACTCACTCCTGATTATAGTGCGGTTGATTCCTGCTTTGTCTCCCTAAAACAAGGTCCATCAGCCGTCGCCTGATCCGGTTACGGAATTTCTGTGCCCGTTTTCCGGTTCCGCCGCGCGGGCACCTTGGTACCAGGGTCCCAGTACCCCTGCCGTTTCCCTCGATGGCGCACTTCGAATACAATCACATCGGCATTCCCCATGACGCGACTCCTGGTACTCACTTTCCTGACGGCCTGCTGGACCCTCGCCGGCGCAGACCACCGGCCGGATTTTCGCAAAGGCGGATGGGCCGCCCTGCTCAACGGCCGCGACCTCCACGGCTGGACGGTGTCGGGCTCTAAAGGCAACACGTGGTTCACCACAGCCAAAGTGGCGCTGGCCGCCGATCCGAAGCGCCTGGCCGCCATCGCGGAGTCCGGAGGCATCATGGTCAATGGTCCGGACGGGCGCACCAGCAATTTCCTCACGGCCCGAAAGTTCGGGGACGTGGAGTTGTACGTGGAGTTCCTGGTGGCCAGCAAATCGAACTCCGGCGTCTATCTGCAGGGACTGTACGAAGTGCAGGTATTCGATAGCCACGGAGTCGCGTCGCCCGGAGTCCACGATTGCGGCGCGATCTACGAGCGTTGGATCGACGGCAAGGGTGTGGGAGGGTCGGCTCCCAGACAAAACGCCAGCCGGCCGCCGGGTGAATGGCAATCGTTCCACATCTGGTTTCGCGCGCCGCGATTCGATTCTTCCGGCACGAAGACTGAAAACGCACGGTTTCTGAAAGTCCTGCATAACGGAATCCTGGTGCAGGAGAACGTGGAGGTCGACGGTCCCACGCGGGCTTCGATGACGTACGCCGAAGGGGTCGAATTGCCGCTGATGCTGCAAGGCGACCACGGTCCGGTGGCCTATCGAAACCTGTGGCTGCGGAAGCTGACGTCTCCCCGCTGACTCAAGTACCCTCCCCGATCCGAACCGCGGCCTTCCGGTCGCGGTCCTGTCGATTGTCTTTGTTGTGCCGCATCAGACTACGAAGATCTTCGTTGACACCTACGAATGGGTTCGTATACAATCGCTTCGAGATCATGAAAGCGCCCCCTCGACCCACACAGGCAGAGCTCGAGATCCTGAGTATCCTTTGGCAAAACGGACCCGCTACCGTGCGGCGAGTACATGCGGCGATGAGTCCGTCGCGCCGCACCGGGTACACCACCGTCCTGAAGTTGATGCAAATCATGGCCGACAAAGGCCTGGTGGATCGCGATCAGACCGAGCGGGCCCACGTCTATCGCCCGCGGCTGAAGCAGGAAGAGACTCAGCGGCGGTTACTGGATGACCTTCTGGACCGCGCGTTTGGAGGGTCGGCCGCGCAGTTGGTGATGCAGGCCCTCTCCCGGAAGCCGGCATCGCGGGAGGAGCTTCGCGCGATCCGAGAGCTATTGGACCGTCATGAGCGAGGTGTGAAATGAACGTCATTGACGATCTGTCCCGACCGGAGTGGCTGGCCGTGGGGTGGACACTCCTGCATTTCCTGTGGCAGGGCGCCGCGATCGCGGCGGCGTGGTCTCTGCTGAGGGCGATCTGGAGGCCGCAATCGGCCAGGGTCCGTTACGGGCTGGCGTCCATCGGCATGCTGCTGATGGCCCTGGCCCCGGCGGTGACGCTGTTTCTTCTCTGGCCGGCGGCGCCGGACCCCGTGCTTCGTATGGTCGTGCCGCCGCCGGCGGGGATCCCTCCGGGGTTGGGGACTTCGGTCCGGTTGCCCGAAGGATTCACGCTCGATCAAGCCATGCCGTGGTTCCTGGGACTCTGGCTGGCCGGCGTCTGCGGCCTGACGACACGAGCACTCGGTGGTTGGTCGATCCTGATCCTCCG
>JBJXGR010000251.1:0-4356 GCA_046160045.1 Bryobacteraceae bacterium | reverse complement strand
TCTCTCTTTCGTTGAGTCTGACACCGCACGGCCGGCTCGTCCTGACTCCCGACCCCGACGTACCGCCTCTCGACAGCGGCCTTCGAGACCGTTTGTTGCAAGCCTTCGAACGCGGATCGGGCCACGGGCTCCTGGTGCTGGGAGCGGACGAGGCCGGGACCACGCTGCCGCCCGTGTACTCCTATTGGCGCGAATTCGGCGCGCACTACGTGACCGCACTCTGCACCCGCCAGGATGGCGATGCGCCGCGGAAGACAGTGCGCGTGACGGCCCCTCCCGGCGAAGAATTGGAACGCATGGCGCTCGAAGCGCCACCCATGATTGGCGCGGAGTATCTGACGGCCGCGGTGCTCGATGCTTTGTGGCGGGAGCTGGACGCGGCCTTTGGCGTCGAGTTGTCCGAATCCAGAATCGGCGTCGAGGATTTTCTGAGGCGCCGGAATCCGGCCTGGAACCTGGTGGGCCGCGTCCATTTCAATGTGGCCGAGAACCGCAAGGACCCGGACGCCCCGTTCGCATTTCTGGCGACCTATACCACGCGGCTATCGGCGCAGGCCAAGGCGCAACATCTGCCGCTGGGGCAGGCGTTGCGCGAGTACGCGGGCGCGGCCAATAAGGAACGCCTCTTGTCCCTGCTCGTTCCGGTACAGCGGGCGTCGGAGACGTGCCCGTGGCTGAAGGCCATGGTCGACGCCGGTGAGATTTTTCATCCGCTGCGCTGGACGTCGCGGGAGGCCCTCGCGCTCCTGCGAGACGTCCCGCGGCTGGAGACGGCGGGCGTGGTGGTTCGCATGCCGGCGGCGTGGCGGGGCAATCGTCCGCCACGCCCGCGCGTGACGGGCACCGTGGGCGCCAAAGCGCCGTCGGGGCTGGGCCAGGACGCGCTGCTCGATTTCCGGATGGAAGTCACACTCGACGGCGAACCCCTCACATCGGCCGAAATCCGCGATCTGCTGGCCAAGACGGATGGGCTCGCGCTAGTGCGAGGGCGGTGGATCGAACTCGACCGCGAGCACCTCGAAGGCATGATCGAGCGTTTCCGCCAAGTGGAGCGCACGGCGAAGGACAATGGCCTGACCTTTGGCGAGGCCATGCGGTTGCTGGCCGGCGCGGACGCCGGGGCCGAGGATACGGCTGCCGCGGCGGAGACCGACTGGGCGCAGGTGGTCGCCGGCCCCTGGCTGGCCGAGACCCTGAAAGGGCTGCGCAGCCCGCAGGGGTTGGCGCAAGTCGACCCCGGCGAGGCGCTCGAAGGCGTGCTGCGGCCCTACCAGCAGGTCGGCGTTCGCTGGCTTTATCTGCTCGCAAAACTCGGTCTGGGAGCGTGCCTGGCCGACGATATGGGGCTCGGCAAGACCATTCAGGTGCTTTCGCTGCTGCTGGTTCTCAAGCGCCAGGAGAGCGCCAGGCCGCAGCCGAGCCTGCTGGTGGCGCCGGCATCGCTGCTGGCCAACTGGGCGGCGGAAATCGAGCGATTTGCTCCGGGATTGAAGGCGCTGATCGCCCATCCGTCGGCCCTACCGGCGGCCGAGTTGAAGACGCTGGAAGCCGCGCGGCTGCGGGACATCGACCTGGTCATCACCAGCTACGGCTCGCTGCTCCGCCTGCCGTGGATTGCGGAGATTCCCTGGCGGCTGGCCGTGCTGGACGAAGCGCAGGCCATCAAAAACCCCGATGCCAAACAGACCCGAGCCGTCAAGAGGCTGAAGGCGGGCGCCAGGCTGGCGCTCACCGGCACACCGGTAGAGAACCGGCTGGGCGACTTGTGGTCCATCTTCGACTTCGTCAACCCGGGGCTGCTGGGAACGGCAAAGGAGTTCACGAGCTTCGCCAAGCGCCTGGCCAGCCGTCCTCACGGCTCCTTCGGCCCGTTGCGCGAGCTGGTGCGGCCGTACATTCTGCGGCGTCTGAAGACGGACAAGACGGTGATCGCAGACCTGCCGGACAAGACCGAACTCAAGGCGTACTGCCCGCTCAGCCGCCCGCAGGCCGCACTGTACGAGCAGGCGGTGAAGGAGTTGGCCGAACAACTCGCGAGTGCCACCGGGATCCGGCGCAGGGGGCTGGTGCTGGCGTTCCTGATGCGGTTCAAGCAGATCTGCAACCATCCCTCGCAGTGGTTGGGCGACGGCGCCTGGAACGAAGGCGACAGCGGCAAGTGGGCGCGTCTGCGCGACATCGCCGAGGTGGTGGCCGCCAGGCAGGAGAAGATGCTCGTCTTTACGCAGTTCCGAGAGGTGACGGCGCCGCTGGCCGCTTTCCTCGGCTCGGTTTTCCCGCGGCCCGGCCTGGTGCTGCACGGAGAAACCGAAGTGAAGAGGCGACAGGATCTGGTGCGGCGCTTTCAGGAAGACGAAGATGTGGGCTTCTTCGTGCTTTCACTCAAGGCCGGGGGCTCGGGGCTGAACCTGACCGCCGCCTCGCACGTGGTGCATTTCGACCGCTGGTGGAACCCGGCGGTGGAGAATCAGGCCACGGACCGCGCCTTCCGCATCGGCCAGACCAAGAACGTGCTCGTGCACAAGTTCGTCTGCCGCGGTACGGTGGAAGAGAAAATCGACCAGCTCATCGAGTCCAAGCGCCAACTGTCGCAGGAGTTGTTGGAGGGCGGTGCGGACTTATTGCTGACCGAGATGAAAGACGACGAATTACTCCAGCTCGTTGCGCTGGATCTCAATAAAGCGCTGAAGGAGGCATGAACGATGGCGTACTACGGTTGGGGATGGAAGCCCTATGTCTCGGCTGCCGAGCGGCGGCGCAAGGCGGCGCGAGAGATGGAGAAGCGCAAGAAGCAGGGGCATGCCGTCTCACCCGTCAGCATCGAAGGCCGCCTCATTGCCAAGACTTTTTGGGGCAAGGCCTGGTGCGAGAATCTGGAGCGGTACAGCGACTATGCCAACCGGCTGCCGCGCGGCCGGACGTATGTGCGCAGCGGATCGGTGGTCGATCTGCGGATTACGCCCGGCGCGGTCGATGCCCTCGTCAGCGGCTCAGATCTGTACGAGGTCGCGCTGAAGGTGGCGCCCGTCAACAAAGGGCTGTGGAAATCCATCTGCAAGGACTGCGCGGGCGGGATCGATTCGCTGGTCGAGTTGCTGCAAGGACGGTTGTCCAAGGGGGTCATGGAGCGGATCTGCCGGCAGCGCCAGGGCCTGTTTCCGTCACCGGCGGAGATCCAGCTTTCGTGCAGTTGTCCCGACTGGGCGGACATGTGCAAACATGTCGCGGCGGTGCTGTATGGCGTCGGCGCGCGGTTCGATCACCAACCCGAACTTCTCTTCCGCTTGCGCGCGGTGGACGAGTTGGAATTGATCGCCGGCGCGGGCATGTCGGCTCCCCTGGCGAAGCAAGGACCGGCCGGCGGCAAGGTTCTCGGAGGCGAAGACCTCTCCGAGATCTTCGGGCTCGACATGGCCCAGAGCGCCAGTCCCGCGGCGGGGCCGGGCAAGCGCAAACCGGCTAAGCCAAAGCCCGCAAAGAAGACGGCAGCGGCGCTGGCGGCGAAGCGGAAACCCCAAAAGAAGGCGGCTTCGACGAAGGGGCGGAAGCGGCCGGCGGGCGCGCGGAAGTCGCGGCGACCGGCGGGAGAATAGCATCCGGGTTTAATTTAACAATTCAAGCAGGGCGGCGGGCGCAACGATCCGGGTGGATTTGTGGCGCTTCAAGCCAAGAAGCGGCTTGTCGCTGGTGACCAGAAATTGAGCCTGTCCCGCTTCGGCGAGCGCAAGGAGATAATTGTCGTCGGGATCGGGCGACCGATCGACCGTGGGCAGTCTCTCCACAACGATGGCCACGTCCCGGAGCCGGTTGACCAGTCGCCCGGCGAGCGCCGGAAGGAGCCGGGCGCGAATTCTTGGGTAACGCGTCACCCGCACAATCTCGTCGATCTGCTCGGCGGCAGTGAGGACGGCCACCTTGCGGTCGCGCCAGAGAGTCAGGATCTCCGCTGATGGGGAAGCGGGTGACATCAGTGCACTGAGGAGCACATTGGTATCGAGCACAAGCCGCATCGGGCTATTTCCGCGTGCGGCGTTGGCGCTCCCGATGCTTGTCGTTGCGGACGCTCTTGACGGCTTCGTCGATCATGTTGCCGAGTTCGTCCGTGGGAACGCCGGCGAAAGCTTCGCGGACCTCGCCCACGGTTTGATTGAACAACCGCCATTTGACGGCATCCTCGATGAACTTCGAGAGAGCTCCCTTCTTGAGACCCTGGGAACCGAGATAGGAGCGGAGAGCCAGGTCGGTGTCCTTGGACCAGCTAATGGTCAGACGGGTGATTCCAGGTTCGGGCATGGCGTTCCTCAGCGGATAAGCATCTATCCACTTATCAGAATAAGCGCTTTCGATGCTCTCCGG
>JBJXGR010000250.1:0-2930 GCA_046160045.1 Bryobacteraceae bacterium | reverse complement strand
TCACCGTGTCGACTTCCATCGACGGGGCCGAGCAGATCTGCTGGGCTGCCAATCAGCCGCGCCACAGCATCAACTACTCCCTCGGCTTTGAAGGCAAAACGGAAAAGCTGCCCAACCAGCAGGTGCTCACCCTCTCCACCATGTGCGGTCACGGCATGGTCAGCCACAGCCTCGCCAAGAAGATGATCGACTGGGTGAAAGAGGGCCGCCGCACTCCCGAGGAGGCGTCCGCTTACATGGCCCGCTTCTGTTCCTGCGGCATCTTCAACACCACCCGCGCGGCGCGCGTGATCGACAGCGCGCGGCACAAGATGGAATAGCCGCGGTTGTAGCAAAGCGGCCGCAGTGTATCCGGCGGACCACGCCCGGCCAGCGCGGAAACTCTTTGATTGCGTGCGGTGTCCAAACTGCAAGGCAACCTTGCATGCATACCTGGACAGTCCTTCTGCTCGCGGCCTGGCTGGGCCAGGCGGGAGTCGGTTCGTCCCTAAACGCTCACTGGGCGGCTGTGCCGAAAGCCCATCAGCTTCTGGAAGCCGGCCGCTACTCTGAAGCCGACCAGTTGATCGAGCAGACCTGGGCAGCGGCCCGCCGCCTCGGGCCGGTCGAAACCTCCTTCCTCAACATCGCTGATGCCACGGCACAGTATTACAGCGGAGAAGGCTACATCCTCAAAGCGTATGCCGTCTGGACCGCCGCCCTTGCCGACACCGCGGCCCAGGGTGCAAATCATCCGCTCCGCCGCCAGATTCAGGAGCGGCGGGCGTGGCTCCTCCAGTCCCAGGGCCAAACGGTGGAGGCCGCCGCCGTCTTTAAGCAACTCCTCGATGCCGCCCCGGACAACGACGGAGGCAGCCGGTCCCGATATGTCCAGACGCTCGCAGGACTCAAAGAAACCATGGGACTCGTCGAGGAGGCGGAGGCTCTGTTCGTGGAGGCGGATCGGCTTCAGGCCCTCCCTCACCGGCCTCCACCTCCGAGTATCGGATTTTCGCGAGTTCAGTTCCACGGCCCGGGCCCTCTGGCCGGCTTTCTCCAGCGCAGAGGCCGGCTGGAGGAAGCCGAGAAGCTTTACCGCGAGGCGATCGAGCGTGCGGAACAGTCAGACACTCCGGCCACAGAAGAGGCTGCATTGCGCAGTTACAGCGGGTTCCTGCGTTCCCAGCGACGCTTTGACGAAGCCGGCACCATCCTGCGTCAGGTGATTGCCCGCCAGGCCGAATCCGGAAATTCTAACCGGCAGGACCGCTGGCTCCGTTCGCAACTTGCCCAATTGGAGCGCGAAGCCGGCCGGCCGGCGGAGGCCTTGCGCCTTCTTGACGAGGCAGCCGAAGAAGCCTCCCGCCGGTGGGGTCCTGGAAGTGAGGAGCATCAGGCCACCCTCTCCGACCTGCTTTCCATGCGAATGGCGACGGGTTCCGCGGACGGCGCCGAAGAACTCGCGCTCGCCGTCTTCCGGATGGCGGAGGGCGGGTCCCCGAATTACCATCGGCAGAACGCATTGCTGCACCTGGTGAATCTGTACCAACGCCAGAATCGACCCGGCGATGCGGCCCGGGTTCGCGGCGAACTCCAGGAACTCGAGCGTCAGATGCAGGGTCCGGCTGCCTCCCCATCCGTGGATTCGCTGGTGCAGTCCATGTATGTCGCGCTGCAATCGAAGAATGTCGACGCCGCGCTGGCGTCGGCTGGGCAGGCACTCGAACTCGCGGCCGGCCAGCACCGCCGCGGTCATCACTTCGCGGCCGTGGCGTCGGCAGCCGTGCAGATCGCGCACGCAGGCCGTCGGGAGGACGCGATCGCTCTGTTTCGCCGCTCGTTGCAGGCTCTCGAGCAAAACCTCCCGCCCGATCATCCGTCGATTGGATCTCAGTTTGAACAGCTCAGCCACACGGCCGCCGGCTTGGATCTTGGCGCGGAAGCCACCGATCTGCTGGCGCGGGCCGAGGAGATCTTCACCGCCGTGGCGGGTCCTGACAGTTCCGCGGTTCTGGGTCTCCGCCGTCGCCAGATCGACGCCTTGCGATCGCGAGGTGAGTTTGCAGAGGCCCTCGCGAACGCCCGGTCCCTGCTCGCGACCAACGAAGCCAATCAAGGCGCCGGCAGCGACGCGGCAATGTCCACCCTTCACGTCGTGTTCGAGCTTCACGCCTCCCAAAACGACTGGGCCGGCGCGGCGCGCATCGCGGACGACCTTCTCGCGCGATCGGCCCGGTCGCGGGGGCTTCGCAATGCCGCCCACGGCTGGCTGCTCCTGTCGCTAGCCCAAACGCTCGGCCGGTCGCCGGAGCCGCAGGCGGGACTCGCCCTGGCGGATCAGGCCATTCAGGTATTCGAGCAGAGGCGTGCGTCGCCGGGCGAACTCGAGGCCGCGCGGAATACCCGCGCGTCGATCGTCACCGCCAAAAGGCAAGCCGCCGCGAACCGCTGGTTTGACGTCGAGTCGACCCGGTAGAGCGGTGAACGCGTCCTCGCGAGGTCAACGCCTCTGTGAACGTTCTGTGGCAGACCGGTCGGGCGGCGACGGCTTCAAATTTCGGGCACTTCAAAGGAGTTCCTTGAACTGGTCCAACCCCGCGGCCGTCGCAACAAGGCCTTGCCGGATGAGAGTTTCCAGGTATTCAGTTGCGCTATAGGGAGGATTCCTGAGACGCGCCCGCACCTTCCGGACGGCGCCGGAGAACTGCCCTGGCGCAAGACTCAATTGAGCGCTCAGAAAATCGTCGGGATGTTGGGCCTCGATTCCGAACGGTGCCAGTACCACACCGGGAAAGTGTTTCAGGTTCTGAGTCACGATCACGTCGCAGCGGCCCACCACCGCGGCGGCCAAGACATGCCGGTCGTGATCGTCGGGCAGTTCAAGAGTAGGGAGCAACGATTCGTATCCGGTTACGAGACAGTCTCCGGTGGCCCTATTCATCAGGTCGCGC
>JBJXGR010000249.1:0-12828 GCA_046160045.1 Bryobacteraceae bacterium | reverse complement strand
TCGTTGCGCAGAAACTCCCACACCACGCCGTGGAGATCGTTGGTCCCGGAACGGGAAGCCACATTGATATGGCCGCCCGAGCCCCGCCCGAACGCAGCCGAGTAGTTGGCCGCCTGGAACTTGAACTCCTGGATGGCGTCCACGGTCAACTGAAACCCGACCCGGGTGTCGACCGCGTCCTTCATGTCAATTCCGTCGAGCAGGTAGTTCGTGGCCTCCACCGGCGCGCCGTGCACGCTGAAACTTCCGCCGAAGATCAGCGTAAAGAAGTTGAGCCCGCCGCCCGGCAATTTCCCGGTGGAGACGCCGCCCGGTTGAAGGGCCACGAGTTGGATGAAGTTGCGTCCATTCAGAGGCAGGTTGAGGACGGTCGTGCGATCGACCACGCCTCCAACCTCTCCCGTCTCGGTCTGCAATGGCGGCGGCGTTCCCGCTACCTCGATCACCTGCTCGACAGCGCTCGGTTCCATCTGCGTGTCGACGCGGGTGGCCACGTTCACCTGGACTACGATTTCTTTGCGGAGCACCGTCCGGAATCCCTTCATCTCCGATTTGACGCTGTACGTTCCGGGCGCCAGAAAGCTGAACAGGTACTCTCCCGCGTCGCTGGTTAACGTCGTGCGCACGGCGAGCGTGCCCGTGTTGGTCAGTTCGACCGACGCACCGGGGATCGCTGCCCCCGAGGGATCGGTGAGAAGTCCGGTGATCGTTCCCGTCGTGATCTGCGCCATGGCGGCGGAAACAGCGGCGGCGAGAATCGAAATCAGGCGAAGCGCGTGCACGGTACCCTCCTTAGAAAGCGGCAATTATCAGGCTTTGGAGACGAGATTGGCAGTCACAGCTTGGGTCGCAGGCTAACATACTCTGCTGAGCATTTCAAGAAAAAACTTTCGACCCGCTGAAAAGTGGCATATGCCCGAAAATATGTCAGATTTGGGGTAGTCTGGGCAGAAAACGGGGTAGTCGAATTCACCTGCCGGAATTATGCTTAGATATTTTCTTCCCGCCATGAGCATCCCGATGGGCAACGCGCGCCACGACGATCCAATCCTGTTTGAAGTTGTCCGCAACGCCCTGGTGGAGGCAACCGAAGAGATGTCCGTCTCGCTGCAGCGGACGGCCTATTCCACCAATATCAAAACTCGGCTCGACTACTCATGCGCCTTCGTGGACGCGGCTGGCCGGATGGTGGCCCAGGCGTTCTGCCAGCCGGCGCACCTGGTGACGATCGGCCGTATCGTACCCCGGGCGATCGAAGAATACGGCAAGGAGAATCTCCATCCGGGCGATGCCCTGCTGGTGAACGATCCGCACCGCCAGGCCAGCCATCTCAACGATATCTTTCTGATCTCGCCCTTTTATTCCGGCGGCGACCTGCTGGGATTTGTAGCGAACACGTGCCACCACGTGGACGTCGGCGGCGGCGCGCCGGCCAGCATCGGAGCGTTTCGGGAGATCTATCAGGAAGGCATCATCCTGCCGGTGGTGAAACTGGTGGCGGGCGGGACGGTCGTCCCGGACCTGCTCAAGATGATCCTGGCCAACGTGAGAGCAAAGAAGGAAGTGGCGGGCGATCTCCGCGCACAGATGGTGGCGAACAGCATCGGCATCCGGCGGTTGGAAACGCTGGTTGAGCGCTACGGCGCCTCGGCCTTTCGTGGATACATCGAGAAACTAATTGAGTACGCGGAAATGCGGGTCCGCTCCGAAATCGCCGCCTTGCCGAGAGGCGTCTTTCAGGCCGAAGGCTTCCTGGACGACGACGGCATCTCCGACGAACCAATCCGGTTGAAGGCCAGCGTGACCTTCGAGGGCGGCGGCGCGACGTTTGATTTTACAGGCACCGACCCGCAGCGGCCCGGCCCGATGAACTGCAATCTGACCCAGACGTTCACGGCGTGCGTCTACGTCCTGAAGTGCCTGGTCGACCCGGACATCCCCATAAACGAGGGCTTCTACCGGCCGATTCAGGTGATTGCACCGATGGGACTCGCGGTAAACCCGAAACCGCCAACGGCGATCGTCGGCGGCTGGGAGGTGTGCGCGCGCCTGGTAGAGGTGTTGTTCAAGGCGCTCTCGGAGGCGCTTCCGGATCGTGTTCCCGCCGGCACGAAAGGAATGATCTGCCACGCCGGCTTCGGCGGCGAGGACCCGCGCACGGGCGACTACTATTGCTTTCTCGAAACCCTGGCCGGAGGCTATGGCGGCCGCATCGCCTCCGACGGGCCGGACGCTGTCCAGACTCACGCCCAAAACACGCAGAACGCCCCTGTGGAAGAAACGGAGCTCAACTACCCGGTGCGCATCGAGCGCTACAGTTTGATCCCGGATTCCGAGGGGCCGGGGCGGTATCGCGGGGGGCTGGGGCTTTGCCGCGAGTACTCTTTCATCGGGCACCAGCCGACGTTCACGATCCTCGCCGACCGCGTGAAGTTTCCGCCCTGGGGGCTGTTCGGCGGCAAGGACGGCAGACCCTCCCGGTATCAACTGGTCTCGAACGGCGTGGTTCGCGACTTGCCTTCCAAAGCGACCGTGCAACTCCACGCCGGAGATGTCATCCGCATGGAGACTTGCGGCGGCGGCGGATTCGGCCCACCCCCGGAACGCGACCCGGAAGGGGTGTTGCGCGATGTCCGTGAACGCAAGGTCAGCCTCGATCGCGCCCGTTCGTGTTACGGCGTGGCGATCGATGCGGGAAGCTTGACGATCGACGTCGCGGAAACCGCGCGGCTTCGAAAGGAGATGCAACCGCAATGACGAGCGGCTTTCGCCTGGGCATCGATGTCGGAGGCACGTTCACCGACGCAGTCCTGCTGTCCGAAGCGGACGGGCGAATGCACATCGCGAAGGTCCCGTCGACGCCAACCGACCCCTCCCAGGGGTTCGTGCACGCGTTGACTCGCGTGCTGGAAAAGGCCGGCGTCGATTCGCGGGAAGTTTCGGTGCTGGTGCATGGCACCACCGTCGCGACCAACGCGCTGATCGAAGGCAAGACGGCTCGCACCGCCTTTCTGGCGACCGAGGGCTTTGGCGACATGCTGGAGATCGCCCGGCAGGTGCGGCCTTCGCTCTACGATGTTCATTTCCGGAAACCACGCCCGCTCATCCCGCGAGACCTGTGTTTCGAAGTCCCGGAGCGGCTCGACGCTACCGGCGGGGTGGTGCGGGAGTTGGACGAGGATGCGGTCCGCGCCATCGCCGCCCGGCTGCAACGCCTGGGAATCGGGTCGGTGGCAGTCTGCCTGCTGCATTCTTACCTGAATCCCGAACACGAAGAGCGGGTCGCGCACATTCTGCTCGAGGAGAATCCGGAGCTGGTCGTCTCGCTCTCCTCCCACGTCCTGCCCGAATTCCGCGAGTACTTTCGGGCCAGCACGACCGTGGTCAACGCCTGTCTGCGCCCGCTGGTATCGAGTTACCTGTGTGGCATCGAACGCGACCTGCGCCAGAAAAGCGTCAGCGCCGAACTGCTCGTCATGCAGTCGAACGGCGGCGTGCTGACGTTCCACAGCGCCGCGGACAAGCCGGTCTACATGGTGGAGTCGGGACCGGCGGCGGGCGTGATCGCCGCGGTTTATGTCGGCGCGGCCATCGGCAGGCGCGACCTGTTGTCTCTCGACATGGGCGGCACCACCACCAAGGCGGGCCTGATTCTGGACGGCCAGCCGCGGGTGACCAAGGAGTATGAGGTCGGCGCGGAAGCCTTACCTGGAACTGGCCAGTCGCGGGGCAGCGGCTACCCCATCCGAACGCCGGTCATCGAGCTTGTGGAGATCGGCGCGGGCGGAGGCAGCATCGCGTGGGTGGATTCGGGCGGCATTCTGCGTGTGGGGCCACGGAGCGCGGGCGCCGAACCCGGGCCGATCTGCTACCGGCGCGGCGGCGAGCGCCCCACCATCACCGATGCCAACGTGCTGCTGGGCCGCGTGAACCCGAAGTATCTCCTAGGCGGCGAGATGGAACTCGATGCGGCGGCCGCGCTCGACGGCATCCGCCGCCACTGCGCCTCGCCGCTCCGCATGGACCCGATCGCGGCGGCGCACGGCATCATCGAGATCGCCAACGCGGCCATGATGAACGCGCTTCGCCTGATCTCCGTGCGGCGGGGATTCGATCCCCGCGAATTCACCATGGTTGCCTTTGGCGGAGCCGCCCCGCTGCACGCCAATCGGCTGGCGGCCGAACTGCAGGTCCCGTTGGTCGTCATCCCGCCCAGTCCCGGCACCACCTCGGCGCTGGGCCTGCTGGTGACGGATCTGAAGCACCAGTTCACCCGGACGCGGGTGATGAAGGCCGAGTTCGATCCCGCGGCGGTGACTGCGATCTTCGAGCCGCTGGAACGGGAAGGTGTGGAGACACTGAGTCGCGAGGGCCGCGCGGCGACCGGCATCCGCCTGCACCGGCAAATCGAAGTCCGCTACACCGGCCAGTCTCACGAACTCGCCGTCCCCTGCGCCAACGGCACGCTCGAGGCGGAAGATCTCCGCGAGGTCGCCCGGCGGTTCCATGCCGAGCATCAGCGGACCTATGGCCACGCGTACCCCGGCGAACCCGTCGAGGCCGTGAGCTTTCGCGTGACCGCGGTCGGAGAGATTACGAAACCCAAGCCGCGCCAGTGGCCGAAGCGCGCGGGTGGCGCAGAGGCGGCTCGCATCGACACCCGCCCGGTGTTCTTTCAAGAGGCGGGCGGCTTCACGAGCACGGCCATTTTCGACCGATACCAACTGGCGCCCGAGGATCTCATCACGGGCCCCGCCGTCATTGAGGAGATGGACTCCACTTCGTTAATCCACCCCGGCTATCAGGCCGAAGTCGACACATTCGGAAATCTGTTGTTGAGGCGGCAGGCATGGCAAACCTGATCCTCGCGGGGTGTGCTTTTATTGAACCGGAGAGCCGGACCGCGACTCGCGGGTTTCGCGTCGTGGTGGAAGAATGACCATTCCCTACCTTCGCTGGTGGATCTGCGGGCTGTTGTGGCTAGCGACCGTGATCAGCTACATCGATCGCCAGACCATGTCCGTGGTGGCGCCTGTGATCGCCCGTGAATTCGGTCTCAACAACGAGCAGATCGCGCGGATCCTGTCGGCCTTTCTGTTCGCCTATGCTTTCGGCCAGCCGCTGGCGGGCAAGTTCCTGGACTGGACCGGAAGCCGGCTGGGCTTCTCGATCTCCATCGTCTTCTGGTCGCTGGCGAACATGCTGACGGCGCTGGTGACGCGGACCTGGGGATTCAGCCTGTTCCGGTTTCTGCTCGGGGTGGGCGAAGCGGGCAACTATCCGGGCGGAGTGAAGGTGGTAGCGGAATGGTTTCCGCCAAGGGAGCGAGCCTTCGCCGGAGGCATATTTACCAGCGGCGCCAGCATCGGCGCGGTGATCGCCGCGCCCCTGGTCGCGACCATTACGCACTACTGGGGCTGGCGAGCGGCTTTCCTGTTCACCGGTTCGCTCGGGTTCGTCTGGCTCATCGGCTGGCTGTGGCTGTATCGCGCACCCGGCCAGCACCCATACCTTTCGGCTTCCGAACGGGCTCTGCTGACGGAGTCGCGGCTCACGGTGGAAGAAACCACTTCCATCCGATGGCGGGATCTGTTTGGCTATCGCCAGGTGTGGGCGATCACGGTGGCGCGGTTCTTTGAGGAGCCGCTGATCTGGCTGTGCGTCTTCTGGCTTCCGAAATACATGGTGGACGTGAAGGGCCTTTCGCTGCTGGAGATGGGATGGGTCCTCACCATCCCGTACCTCAGCCTGGACGTCGGCTACATTGCCGGCGGATGGGGCACCACACGACTGGTTCGTACCGGCATGCCGATCCGGCGTGCCCGGCTCACCATGATGACAGTGGCCACGGTGCTGATGATAGGGATCGTCCCGGCGGCTTTCTCCACCCATCTGGCGACACCCGTCGTCCTGATCAGCATGGCCACGATGGGCCACGGGGCGTGGTTCACCAACGTCATGACGATCCCGAGCGACATCGCCCCGCGGAGCATGGTCGCCTCCGTCTACGGTATCAGCGGGCTGGGTGGCGGGCTGGGCGGCATCGTGTTTACCCAGATCACGGGAATCATCGCCGACCGCTTCCACTCGTTCACTCCCTCGCTGGTGATCGCGGGGTTGATGCCGGTGGTCGCGACCCTGATCCTGAAATTCGTCGGCGGGACGGGACCTCGATTATCGTCCCAGGAGAGTTCAGCATGAGCGCTTGCCGGATGGGAGTGGATATCGGCGGCACGTTCACCGATGCCGTCATGATGGACGAAAGCACCGGGGAGATCCGGCTGGTGAAGATGTCCAGCACGCCGGCCGACCCGTCCATCGGCTACGCGGACGTGGTCGAACGCATCCTGCGCGAGTCGGAGGTCGCGGCGCGGAGTGTGGCGTACAACATCCACGGCACCACGGTGGCCACCAACACGATCATCGAAGGCAAGGGCGCGCGGACCGCGCTGGTCGCTACCGAGGGCTTTCGCGACGTGTTCGAGATCGCCCGTCAGATTCGTCCCAAACTCTACGACATCTTCTGCGACAAGCCGAAGCCGCTGGTTCCCCGCCGCCTGTGCTTCGAAGTGCCCGAACGTCTCATGTACGACGGCCAGGTCCTGCGCCCGCTCGACGAGCAAGCCGTGCGCGCAGTGGCCCACCGCATCAAAGACGAGAAAGTGGAAGCCGTGGTGGTGTGCCTGCTGCACTCGTATGTCAACCCCACGCACGAGCGCCGCGCCGGCGAGATCCTGCGGGAAGAACTGCCGGGCGTCTACCTCTCGCTATCCTCCGACCTGTGTCCGGAGATGCGGGAGTACTTCCGCGCCAGCACCACGGCGATCAATTCGCTCGTGATGCCCGTGGTGACCCGCTACATCGAGCGTCTGGAAGGCCGGCTGTCCGGAATCGGCGTCCACGCCGGCCTGCACCTGATGACCTCGGCCGGCGGCATCATGTCCTCTCACGTCGCGCGCCGGGAGCCGGTGCATTTGATCGAGTCCGGACCGGCTGCCGGGGTGATCGCCGCCACGCACCTGGCCGGGTTGCTCGGCGTCCGGAACGTCATCAGCTTCGACATGGGCGGAACCACAGCGAAAGCCGGACTGGTTGAAGGCGGCGTGCCGAAAGTGGTCCCACATTTTGAGGTCGGCAGTGCTGCCGTGTCCGACAATCGCTCTGCGGGCTATCCTGTGCGGACCCCCGTGGTCGACCTGGTCGAGATCGGGGCCGGCGGCGGTTCCATCGCGTGGGTGGACCCAGGCGGAGGCCTGCGCGTCGGTCCGCGCAGCGGAGGCGCCGATCCCGGTCCCGCCTGCTACAACAAGGGCCAGGACTCCGCCTGCATCACCGACGCGAACCTGGTGTTGGGCCGGCTGAATCCCGATTATTTCCTGGGCGGCGAGCACAAGCTCTATCCGGAACTTGCCGAACAGGCGATCGCACGCCTGGCCTCGCAACTCGGCCTGACTCCCGTCGAGACCGCCCGCGGCATCATCGAGATCGCCAACGCCAACATGGTGGGCGCCATTCGCCTGATCTCGGTGCAGCGTGGCTTCGATCCGCGAGAATTTGTGCTGGTGGCTTTCGGCGGTGCGGGTCCGCTTCACGCCAACGCGCTGGCGCGGGAGCTCAGGATTCCGAAGGTTCTTGTTCCCATGAGCCCGGGGGTCACTTCCGCTCTCGGCCTGCTGGTCACGGACATCAAGCACGATTTCGTGCAGGCCCGCGTGGAGCACATGGACTCACTCGATTGGACACGCGTCAACGGCGCCTTCGCCGACTTCGAGGCCAAGGCTCGGGAGGTGCTGGCATCGGAGGGCATCAAGGCCGAAGACACGGGTTTTGTCCGCCATTTCGACATGCGGTACGTCGGTCAATCGTACGAGTTGCGCGTGGATGCGCCCAGCCGCCCGCTGACGCCCGCCGATCTGCCCGCCCTGAACCAGGCATTCTTCCGCGAGCACGAGCGAGCCTACGGCTATGCCGCTACTACGGAGCCGACCGAGGTGGTCAACCTCCGCCTGACCGCCATCGGCGGGATTCGGCGGCCCGCTCTGCGCAGGCTCGCCACCAGCGGCCCCGATTGCGCCTCCGCGGTGAAACAGAAGCGTCCGGTCTATTTCTCCGAGGCTGGCGGTCACCTCGACTGCAAGGTGTACGACCGTTACCGACTGCTGTGCGGGAACCGGATCTCCGGGCCCGCGATCGTCGAAGAGCTGGACTCGACGACCGTCATTCACCCGGGCTACTTCGCCGAAGTCGACGTCTACGGCAATCTGCTCATCCAGGAATAGCGCGATGGCAACCACCCTCAATCACCAGCCGGCCGCCCGCCCGCATCTCGGGATGGACCCCATCCGTTTCGAGGTGCTGCGCAGCGCCTTCGATGCCGCGGCCGATGAAATGGGCGCCGCCCTCAGAAAGGCGGCGTATTCCACCAACATCAAGACGCGCGCCGACTTCTCGTGCGCCCTGTTCGACTCGCGGCTGCGCCTGATCTCGCAATCGTTCTCCCAGCCCGTGCACCTGGCTTCCATGTCACGGATGATTCCCAACGCGGTGCGCCAGTTCGGTCAGGAGAAGCTCGAGCCGGGCGACGCCCTGGTGATGAACCACTCCTACCGCGGCGGGGTCCATCTGAACGACGTGGCCATCATCGCGCCGTTCTTCTCGGACACGCGCGTGGAAGGCTTCGCGGCCACCGTGGCCCACCACGTCGACATCGGCGGCTACGCGCCGGGCGGCTATTGCATCTCCACCGAACTCTTTCAGGAAGGCATCATCATTCCGCCCATCCGGCTGGTCTCGCGCGGCCAGATCGTCGACGACGTCTTTCAACTGATCCTGGCCAACATCCGGTCGCCCCGGCAATCGGCCGGTGACTTCCGCGCGCAGATCGCCTCGTCGCTGCTGGGGCAGCGCCGCATGGCCGAGATCATTCACCGTTTTGGACGCCAGACGATCGAGGCGTTTGTCGATGAGTTGATCGACTACACCGAGCGCTGGTCTCACAAGGAGATTTCCGCTCTGCCCGAAGGGACGTATCATTCCGAGTGCTTCCTCGACGACGACGGCGTGACCGACGAGCCCATTCGCCTTGCCGTTACCGCGAAAGTCGGCGGGGGCCGCGTCTCGTTCGACCTCACCGGGAGCGACCCGCAGCGGCCCTCGCCGATGAACGCGACCCTCACGCAGTCGTATTCTCCGCTGGCCTACGTGGTCAAGTGCCTGATCGATCCGAACATCCCGACCAACGAAGGCTTCTATCGCCTCATCGATGTCACGGCGCCGGAGGGAACGGTGGTCAATGCGCAAATGCCGGTCGGCGTGGTCGGCGGGTGGGAGGTCGCGATGCGGCTGTGCGACCTCACCTTCCGGGCCTTCGCCGACGCCATGCCGAACCGCGTGATGGCCAGCACCAAGAGCATCAACTGCCACATGGCCTGCGGCGGCCGCGATCCGCGCGACGGCGACTATTACACCTTCATCGAGACCATGGCCGGCGGCTACGGCGCGCGCCCCACCAAGGATGGTCTGGACGCGGTGCAGAGCCACATCCAGAACACGGAGAACTCCGCGATCGAGGAGACGGAGAACAACTACCCGTTCATGATCACGCGCTACGAGTTGATCCCCGACTCGGAAGGCGCCGGCCGCTATCGAGGCGGCCTGGGCGTCCGCCGCGACTGGACCTTCCGAGGCCATCCGGCGACGCTGACCGTGTTCTCCGACAATCGCAAGTTCGCCCCGTGGGGCCTGTTCGGCGGAGCGAGCGCTTCGCCTTCGCGCTACATCCTGAACCCGGACGCCGAGCCCCGCGAGTTGCCTTCGAAGATCACCCTCCACCTGGCGCCGGATTCGGTGATCAGCTATCGCACTCCCGGCGGGGGCGGATACGGTCCCGCGCACGAGCGCGACCCGCGGAAAGTGCTGGAAGATGTATTGGACGGCAAAGTATCGGTCGAACGCGCCCGCTCAGCGTATGGCGTGGCGATCGACCTGGCAGAGCGTCGCGTCGACGATGAAGCTACGCGCGTGCTGCGAAACAAACCTGAGGAGAACGACAAAGCGTGAAGACGGCAGATGCAGTGGTCATCGGGGCGGGCGTCAACGGCGCCAGCACCGCGTATAACCTGGTCAAGCGAGGCCTGAAGAAGGTGGTGCTGCTCGAGAAGTACCTGATCGCCTCGGGCGGAACGGGACGCTCGGCGGCCATCGTCCGCCAGCACTATTCGAGCGAAGAGCTGATCCGCATGGTCAAACGGTCCGTCGAAGTCTTCCAGCACTTCGACGAGATCATCGGGGGCACAGCCGGATTCGTCAACTGCGGCTACGGCTTCCTGGTGCCCGAGGTGTCGGCGGAGGGCTTCCGGCGCAACATCGCCTTGCAACAGAGCCTCGGCATCGACACGCGGATCATCTCGAAGCAGGAGTTCCACGAACTCGAACCGCGCGCCGACCTGTCCGACGTCGACCATATCGCCTATGAACCGGGCTCCGGCTACGCCGACCCGCACGACACCACGTACTCCTACGTCACCCGCTTCCGCGAGATGGGCGGCGAGTTGATGCAGATGACCTCGGCCTCCGGACTCATCATGGACAACGGCACCGTGAAGGGAGTCCGTACGGCCAAGGGCGACATCTCGACCGGCGTTGTGGTGAATGCCGGCGGGCCTTGGGCGCAGTATGTGGCCCAGTGGGCCGGGGTCGATGTGCCGATCAAGGTCACGCGCGAAGAGGAGATGATCATCGAGACGCGCGACGTCGGCGGTCCTCCGCGGATGGCCATCTCGGACGCCTGCAAGGCCATCTACTACCGTTCCGCGGGCGGCACGCGCACGCTGCTCGGCCGCGGGTTTCCGAAAGAGTATGAGTACGTCGATCCCGACCACTTCAAGGAATCCGCCGACACCGAGTTCATCGAGGAAGCCACCAAGCGCTTCGTCGACCGCTTCCCGTCGTTCGAGGCGGCGATGCTCGTGAATGCCTACACGGGCCTCTATGATGTAACTCCCGACTGGCATCCGATCCTGGGTGCGGTGGACGGAGTCAAGGGCTTCTACATGTGCGCCGGGTTCAGCGGCCACGGGTTCAAGATCGGGCCGTCGATCGGCGAGGTGATGACCGAGGAAGTCCTGGACGGCCGGTCCCGCACCATCAACATCGACCGGATGCGCCTGTCGCGGTTCGCCAAAGGGGAATTGCTGCAGGGCAGTTACGGCGCCAATCGCGCCTGAGCGTACACCGGGCTGAGCCAGTCACGGTACTGGCTCAGATCTCCGCGCGCGGCCTTGAGGTACGAATCGCGAACGGCCATGGTCAGTTCGCCCGCGCGCCCGCCGTTCAACAGGTGGCGATCGATCGACAGGATCGGCGTCACCTCCAGGCCGCTGCCGCAGACGAACGCTTCCTCGGCCGTGTAGAGTTCCGTGCGGTCGATGTCGCGTTCCGCCACTTCGACCCCGTGCAACTCGCGAAACAGGCGGATCAGCGAGTCGCGCGTAATGCTCTCCAGGATGTCGTCGGTGGCCTTGGGAGTCGCGACCCTTCCCTTCCTCACCATGAAGATGCAGCCGCGCGGCTCTTCGGCCACTTTGCCGCGGTCGTTGATCAGGATCGTGCTCTGGTAGCCATCCAGTTTCGCCTGCAGCAGCGCCATCCGCCCGTTCTGATAGTTGGCGGCGCACTTGATCCGCGGCGGGATCGAGTTGTCGGAAATCCTCCGCCACGAACTGATGCTCGAGTGGATGCCGGACTCCTTCCCGGTAAACCAGTGTGCCTTGGGCGTCACCACCACGGCATGGCTGATGGGTCCGCGCTCGAACATCTCGCCACCGCCGTCCACCCACACCATCTGCCGGACGTGGGCCGACTGCCGGATCTCGTTGGCGTCGAGCACTTCAACGACCGCCGCGCTGAAGTCGCGCTGGTTCAATTCGGTTTCCATCCGCATGAGCTTGACGGAATCTTCCAGCCGCTGCGCGTGATCGGCCATGCGAAACACGAACAACTGCTCTTCGTCTTCGTTCCAGTAGGCACGGAGCCCTTCAAACACCATCGCCCCGTACTTGAAGCCAACGGTGTCCACGTTGACGTTCACCTGGTCCTTCTGAACCACTTTGCCGTTATGGAATGCCTTCATGACTCATCTCCGAATCAGGGCGGACAACGCGCCCCGAACCGCGGGCGTCAGCCCGCAGGTTGTGTTTTCTTCCGAGCCGCGACCGTGAGGGAGCGGTGGCGCTGAGGAACGAACGACGATCCACAGCCACCGCTCCCTCACGGTCGCGGCTCGGAAGAAAACGCAACCCGCAGGTCGAAGCCAATGCGTTTGGCTGTCCCATGGTAGCGCCTGAGGGCAAACCCACGAACGGAATCAACGCGGAATCACCGGCAACAGCGCGTGCGAGGGCCTCTCGCGGTCGTGATAGATCGTCTGCCGCGCCGTCCGCACCTCCGCGTCCTCACCGATCGCGTGACCGGTATTCGGGTTCCGGTCGTACTTGGGGAAATTGCTGCTCGAGATCTCGATCCGGATTCGGTGGCCCTTCCGGAACAGGTTGCTCGTCGACCACAGGTCCACCAGGAACTTCTCCACCTTGCCTGGCGTCAACAGCTTGGCCTTCGCAAACGACTCGCGATACCGCGCCCGGATGACCCCTTCCAGTAGGATCTCCGCGTAGCCGTTCGGCCAGACGTCCACCAGTTTTCCCGTGAAGTCGGTGTCCGTGGCGTCGCTCGATGCATAGAGTTCCACGGTCACCGGTCCCGTCACCTCCACATCTTCCGTCAACACCGGCGTGGAGTACACCAGGACGTCGTCGCGCCGCTCGATGGACC
>JBJXGR010000248.1:0-21841 GCA_046160045.1 Bryobacteraceae bacterium | reverse complement strand
ACACGGTTGGCGATCTCCGGCACTTCCTTGCGGGTGGAAATCCCTTTGACGCTCGACAAGGTCGCCATCACCTCTTCGGCCCGTTTGTCCAGCACGCGGCGTTCGGCGGCGTGGTCGATTCTCAGGTAACGCTCGACGGCGGCCACCAGGCCGGCAATCTCTTCCTTGCCCACCTTCATACCGCGGCCGATGCCGCCGGCCGGACTGATCGACTTTTGCGCGGCGGCCACCAGGTCCTTACGGCCCAGCAAGAGGCCGGAGCCCTGCGGGCCAATAAGTCCTTTGCCGCCCGAGAAAATCACAAGGTCGAAACCTTCGTCGACGACGTAGCTCTTGAGCCGGGAAGCGGGAGGCACATCCGCGGCCGCATCGTTCAGCGTCGGCACGCCGCGCGATCTGGCTACTTTCACCCATTCGTCGCGCTTGATCTTGCCGTCCGGATCGTTCTTGTTGAGGAAGAACATCAGGGCCGTGCGGTCGTTGATGGCGCGGTCGAGTTCCTCGCGCGTCTCCACCCAGACGAACTTTGTCCCCACCAGCGCCATCTGCGCTTCATAGCCGCAGCGATGCGCCTTCTGGATGACGATCTCGTTCTTCATCCCGGTGGTGTCGGGCAGGTTGCGCAACTTCTCATCGTCGCCCAGCGTCACGCAGGCCGCGGTTCCGCAGGTGATCGCGGAGGCCGCGCCGCAGGAGATCATGCAGGCGGGAACGCCGATCAGGCGCGCCAGGTATTCGCCGGCCTTGGTTTGAAGATCCGGCAGGAAGACGAAATTCTGGGCGGCCTGGTTCATGGCCTCGACCACCTCGGGAGGCATGAGGGAGCCACCGAGCACGGTGACTGTGCCTACGCCGTTGATCACCGGTTTGACGCCGATGCGCTCATAGACGCCGCCGCCGTGGCCGACCCGGCCGCTCGCTGCCGCGCTCAGGGCCGCCGGCGCAAACGCCGCCGCGGAGGTTCTCTTCAAAAACTTGCGTCGTGATGTCGCCATGGTTGACTCCTCGCAGGATTCTTGGCCAAGCCTATCGAACCTGAGCCCGCCGCGCAACTGGTTGACAATCGCCCGGCATCTCGCGTACGTTGACCGGGCGATGGATCCGACTCGAAGGCTGGTGGTGAAACTGGGACTCTGCGGCTTCGCGTCGCGGCTGGCCGCGCGCGAAAAGGAAATTCGCAGGGAGACCTTTCTGCCCTCTCCCGGGAAGGGGGTCATGAACTGGGGCGGATCGTATTACACGCGGAGGACCGGAGGCGAGATGATGTCGATCGAGCAGCGGTTGTCGCGCTCGGACACGATCGAAGTGGCCTACCTGCGCTTCTCCGGGGACAACGGGCGCGCGTGGTCGGCGCCGCGGGAGTGGGTGACGGGAGAACGCCGGACCGAAGGCATGCTGCGCCGCCATCCCCGCGGCGGCTTCGTCGATCCCCGCAATGGTCTGTTCGTGAATTTCTGGAACGAAGGCGTCCTGCCGAACGACGATCCCCTCGAAGGCATGCGCCAGTGGAACATCCACTACACGGTGTCCGCCGACGGCGGAAAGACCCACGGAGGCGTGCGCCAGGTGATCCATCGCGGGCCGGGCTTCGACTCGAAGCATCCGCTTCCCACGGTCTACACGGGCAAGAACTGCGTGATGATCGGCGACGTCGCCGAGCAGGCTGTCGCGCTGCCGGACAGGAGCATCGCCTTGCCGGCGATCGTCACACCGATCGGGCCGGACGGCAAACTGGCCAACCCCGGCGGCGGTTACACGTGGACCGAGGCGATTGTCCTGTTTGGGCGCTGGAAGGGCAACGTCCTCGAGTGGGAGGCGTCGCCGACCGTCAAGGGCGATCCCGCTAAGACCACTCGCGGAATGGATGAGCCGACCCTGGCCTTGCTGCGCGGCAAACGCATGATCATGGTGCTGCGCGGGTCGAACGATAAGCAGGGGAGGCTGCCGGGCTATCGCTGGGTCTCGTATTCAGATGACCTCGGCCGGACGTGGAGCGAACCGGTTCCCTGGACCTACACGACCGGAGAGCGATTCTTTTCGCCCAGTTCCTGCTCGGCGTTGCTGGAACATTCAAGCGGCCGGTTGTTCTGGCTGGGCAACATCAACCCGTCGAATCCGCGCGGCAACCGGCCGCGGTATCCGTTCTGGATCGGCGAGGTCGACCGCGAATCGGGCAGACTCATTCGCGATAGCCTCCGCATGGTGGACGACCGCAAGCCTGGTGAGCCGGAACTGCTGGCGTTGTCGAACTTCGTCGCGCGGGAAGACAGGGTCACGAAGGAGGTGGTCCTGCACCTCACCCGGTTCTTTGCCTATCCGGAGGGGTTTCAGGGTGATGCGGGGTTGTACCGGATTGAGGTTTAGTCTTAAGAACAGCCGCTGATAAATCCAGTGGTAGCCGTGTTCGAGTTCCTCCGGAGTCATGTGCTTGGGCCGGAAGACCGCGTGGACGGTGTCGTAAGTAACGCACTCGATTCTCATAGTGAACGGGACTTGTAGGGACTAGCGCTTCCCCAACTTGCCTGCCCGGAAATCGGCCACGAATTGCTCCGGGTCATCCATCTCGGTCTCAATGCGAATCGTGCCGGCTAAGAGGTAAAGAATAGCCCACGGAAGTCCTATTCCCGTGATGCAAAGCAGCCAAAACACCGCCCAGTTTCCCATGAATTCGTGCCGGATGATCTTTGACATTTGGGTTGGTCACTCTCGGAGAGCAATCCTATCACGGCGACGGAGGCCGGGGAACCCAGCGAATCTGAAACGAGGCGGGAACTCCCACAGAGTAGTGTTAAATTTGGGGAGCCCGCCCGAACACGCCACCACTCTGACCTTGCCCTTCCATTCCGCGACGTTGTATAAACAGTTCGCCGATGAGACCACTGACCCGTCGCGCTTTCGTTGGCGCAATGTCTGCCGCGAGCCTGGCCGCCGAAACATCCGCCTTGATTGCGATCACGCTCGACCTCGAGATGAGCATGCATTACCCCGTTTGGGGCCAGACGGAGTGGAACTACCGCAAGGGCGATCTCGACGAGGCCAGCAAACGATACACGGTCGACGTGGCTCGCCGCGTCAAAGAGGCCGGCGGCGTGGTCCATAACTTCGTCGTGGGACGCGTGTTCGAGCAGGAGAACGTCGACTGGCTGGCCGGCTTGCTGAAGGACGGGCATCATCTGGGCAATCACAGCTACGACCATATCCACTTGCGGGAGACCAGCCTCGACAAGATGCAATACCGCTTCCAGCGCGCGCCCTGGCTGATCGAAGGCAAGGAACCGGCGCAGGTGATCCGCGAGAATATCCGGTTGACGGAAAGTGCGATGAAGTCGCGGCTGGGCGAGCGCCCGGAAGGCTTCCGCGCCCCGGGAGGCTTCCCCGACGGAATCGCCGACCGCATGGACTTACAGCTCATGTTGATGTCGCTCGGGTATGTATGGGTCTCGACGCGCTATCCGGCTCACCCGCTCACCAAGCCTGGGGAGGCGCCCACGGAGGCCATATTTCGCGGGATCGTCGAGGCCCAGAAGCGCGCGCAGCCGTTTGTCTACCACTCGGGCCTGATCGAGGTCCCGGCCAGCCCCATCACGGATGTCGTCGCGTTCCGCACCTGCCGCTGGAACCTGGAACAATACCAGCGGGCGATTCGCGAATCGCTCGAATGGGCCATTGCCCAGGGCGCGGTTTTGATTTCACCGCGCATCCGTCGGTCCTGGGCGTGGTGGACTCGGAGTTCCGGACGATCGACCTGATTCTGGAAACGGTGCGGAAGGCCGGGGCGCGGGCGGCCATCACGGACTTGGGGACGATCGCCAGGCGAACGAAAGCTATTCCTTGACCTCGTCAAACACGTCCGCCAGGTCTTCGAGCATCTTGCGCTCGTCGGCCGAGAACTGTTTCTTGACCGCTTCGCCGTTCAAATGCTCGTGACGCTCCTCGGGAGTCATCTGGCGCAGAATGCGGATCTGGCGGACCATGGGGGCTCGCCGCCCTTCCGGAAGTTCGCGAAAGTGGCGATAAGCCGTCCGCATCTGCCGCTGTTTCTCGGGAGAGAGTTCGTTGAACGCGCTGAACTTGCGACGCAACCGGTCCTTCTCTTCCGGCGACAGGCGCTTGTATTCTTCCAAACGCCGTTCGATCCGCGCGCGGCGTTCCGGCGGCAGGCTTTGGAGAGCCCGTTCACGCTGTTGGGGCGTCATCTGGTTCCATCGTTCGATGAGCGAATCCCGAGGCCGGCCCATCGGGCGCTGGGCGTACACGCCGGGCATCGCCGTCACCGCCAGCACCGCGACTGCAATCCAGAGGCGCATGTTTTCTTACAGCGTTCTCGCACCCTCCTGGCGATCGAGAGCGCTGATATCCTTCAGCATCTGCAAATCATCGAGAGTGCTCTCGATCTGTTCGACCTCCCGCACTTGCGCACTGTCCCTGGCCGGCGCGGGAACGCCATTGGGATACTCCAGCAACAAGCCGCCCACTACCAGCAGGCAGGCTGCTGCCATTGCCGGAATCGCCGGACGGGCGGCAAGAGTCCGGAGCGGTCGCAGCCACTGCTGCCACCATGTGCCCCGCCCTTCTTCCGCAATCCGCCCATACAGGCGCCGGTCGAAGTCCTGCGAAATCGGGGCCGCTTTCCAGGAGTCCAATGCGTCCCACACGAGCCTCTGGGCTTCGCGGAATCTGCGGCACGATTCGCACTGCTCCATGTGCGCTTCCAGGATCGCCGTCGTGTCGGCGTCCAGAGATCGCGCACAGTAATCCAGCAGGATCTCCGCGCTCTCTGTCTCCACCGGGCACCGCATACCGAACTCCTTCTCCTCGTTACTTCAACTAGGCCATGTGGGCCAACCTGGCCCGCAACGTTTCATAGGCCCGGAACAGCAGCGACTTCACCGCCGATTCCGAGCAAGTCAATACCTTGGCAATCTGAGCGTATTCCATCTCTTCGTACTTGTGCATCAGGACAGCCGAACGTTGTTTGTCCGGCAGATCCGCAATCGCCTGGCGGATTTCCGTAAGCCTCGCTTCGTACACCATGGACTGTTCCGCCGAGGGCTTCCGGTCGGGCACTTCCCGCCGCGCCGGCGAACCCTCATCCGAGTCCAGCCTCTCCTGCGCCTTCTCGTGCTTGCCGTCCCGCATCCAGTTCAATGCCAGGTGTGTCGCGATGCGGAACAGCCACGTGGTGAACTTCGCCGTCGGCTCATAGGTCGACCGCGAGCGGTACACCCGCAGGAATACTTCCTGTGCCAATTCTTCCGCCACGGGCTGGTTTTGCACCATGCGATAGACGAAGTGAATGACCGGTCCGCGGTATTTCTGCAGCAGAACGCCGAAGCTGGCGTCATCCCCTTCCTTGACGCGCAACATCAACTCGGCATCGTACTCGAGCGCCGCAACCCCGAACACGTCCTGTTGAACCCGCTGGTCCATGGAAAGTTTCGCTACTCGCTCTTCAGGGTCCGCTCCATCAGCGAGCGGATCGCGTCGGCGGGCGAGCGTCCCAAATGTAGCATCGCGTTCATCTGCCCGACAATCGGCATATCCACCGAGAATCGCTCAGCCAAGGCCACGGCAGCGCGGGTGGTCTCGACGCCTTCGGCCACCATCTGGGTCGACCCGACGATGTCGGAAAGCGTTCTACCCTTCGCTAACTCCATGCCCACCATACGGTTGCGGCTAAGTTCCCCATTGCAGGTCAACACCAGGTCACCCAGCCCGGCCAAGCCCGCCAGCGTCCTGGCGTCCCCACCCATCGCCACGGAAAGCCTGGTCATCTCGGCCAATCCGCGGGTGATGAGCGCCGCCAGAGCATTCGAACCCAATCCCAACCCCTGGCAGACGCCGGCGCCAATCGCGACCACGTTCTTGATCGCGCCGCCGACCTCCACGCCCACCGGATCGCCATTGGTGTACAACCGCAACGTGGGACCGGAGAATGCGTGCTGGACGGATTTGGCGAGATCCGGGTCCGCCGCGGCAACGACAGTTGCGGTAGGCGATCCTTTCGCGACCTCCCGGGCGAACGTCGGCCCGGAGAGCACGGCCACTTCTGCTGCAAATGGAAGTGATTGCCGGATCACTTCCGACATGCGTAAGAGCGTGCCGTTCTCGATACCCTTGGTTGCGCTCACGAACTTCAAATCAGGCCGCAGCCAGGGACGCATCTGCTCATAAACTCTTCGTACGTAAGCGGATGGCACAACGCTTAAGAGGATCTCCGCCTCTCGAAGGGCCTCGGGGAATTCGGTGGTCACCCGCACATTGGCCGGGATCGGGATTCCCGGGAGATAGATGTCGTTCTGGCGGGTCTGCTGCAGCCGGGAAGCCAGGTCGACCTCGTACATCCAGAGGCGTACCTCCCGGAAGCGGGGCGCCAGGACCACGGCAAGGCTCGTTCCCCAACTGCCTCCGCCGATGATGGCCAAGGCGCTCATCGGACCGTCTTCCCCGAGAACTGGAAGACGTTCTCCGTGCCGGCCCGCAGCCGCACCAGGTTCGACTTGTGCCGGTAGATGATGAAAGCACCACCCAGCGCCGCGCCCAGAGTCACATAGTAGGGAGGGTGCAAGATCAGCCACACGGCAAAGGGAAAAGTGCCGGCTCCGAGCACCGAGCCGAGGGAGATATAGCGAGTCCTCGCCACGATTACCGCAAAGACCAGAAGAACCGCCAGCAAGGGCAGAGGCGTGAGATTCAGATAGGCTCCCACAAAACTGGCCACGGCCTTGCCCCCCTGGAAACGGAGAAAGACCGGGAACGCATGGCCGCCGACCACAGCCAGGCCGGCCACCGTCATCCACAACTGGTTTCCTGAAGTCAGGAATCCGGCCAGCCAGACCGCGAAATACCCCTTGGCGATATCCAGGAACAAGGTGGCCACTCCGGCGGTACGCCCTGTCGTGCGCAACACATTTGTCGCACCGATATTGCCGCTCCCCGACTCGCGTACATCGCGGCCGGTGGTCCATTTCACCAGCAGGTAACCGAAGGGAATCGAGCCAATGAGATAGGCGGCGACCACTGCCAGCAGAGGGATCATGGGGTGGAGAAAGGGAATTCCGAGAGCTTAGTGTACACGCTACCACCGGATCCGCGCTGGCTCAAGTAGAGGAAAAACCGGTCGGCGGTGAACTGGCCGAAGTCGATCTCGCCGTGCCTTTCGATTTCGGCCGCCAGCCGGTTGAGGGGGACTTGCGTCCGAATGCGGGCCAGGGTGAGATGGGGCGAGAAAGGCCGGCTTTCGGGTTCGACCCCGAGAGCGGCCAACGCCTGGTCGGTCTGGCGGGCAAGTTCATGCAGCCCTGGCGGAGCGTCGATGCCGGCCCAGAAGACGCGCGGTCCTCGCGCGTTCGGGTAGAATCCCAGCCCGCCAACACGAAGGGTAACCGGCTCGCGGGGCCCGAGTCCCCGCAGCGATTGATTCAACTCATCAACCCGATCCTGGGGCCACTCGCCGATGAACTTCGTGGTGACGTGCAGGTTCGCGGTCGGGCTCCAGGACAGCTTGGCGAGAGGCCGCAACCGGTTTTGGAATGTTTCAAGCGCCTGGATTACCTCCGGCGGCAGATCCAGGCCGACGAACAGTCGCACCCCTCCCAGTTTAGTGGAACCGGGCCAGGAGCGGAAAGTCCTGGAAGCGGCCAGAAACGCGGCGAGGCCTTGGTGACCCGAATTCACCGCAGACCCTCACGCCAGACCCAAATCATTTCCCCGGCGGGATCGGGAAAGGCGGGAACTTCAGCCCTTCCGACGTTGGTCTACTTCGCATCCCGCCAGTTGTCCCCGACGCCGACATCCACCACGAGCGGCACCTCCATGGGCTGCGCCTGCTCCATTTCCCGCTTCACCAGGTCCGAGACGGCCTCCACCTCGTCCACCGGCGCCTCGAGCACCAACTCGTCGTGAACCTGTAACAGAAGGCGCGCGTGGAGCCGCCGCTCCTCGATCGCCCGGTCGATCCGGATCATCGCCAGCTTGATCAGGTCCGCCGCTGTCCCCTGGAGGGGTGAATTGACGGCCGTCCGTTCCGCAAAGCCCCGCGCGCTCGGATTGCGGCTCTGAATGTCCGGGATCGGCCGCTCGCGGCCGAACATTGTGCGCGTCACTCCGGTCCGCCGCACCTCGGCGATGGTCGCATCGATGAATCGCTTCACGCCCGCGTAGCGTTCAAAGTAGCTGCGGATGTATTTCTCCGCCTCCGCCCGCGGGATGCCGAGTTGCTGCGCCAGCCCGAATCCGCTGATGCCGTACACGATGCCGAAATTCACCGCCTTGGCGCTGCGCCGCATCTCCGGAGTCACCAGCAGCGGCGCCGCCCCGAACACTTCCGCCGCCGTTCGCGTATGGATGTCCTCGCCGTTGCGGAAAGCTTCCACCAGCACCGGGTCGCGCGACATGTGCGCCAGCAGCCGCAGTTCGATCTGCGAGTAGTCGGCGACCACCAGCTTCCATCCACGTTCCGGCACAAAGGCCGCGCGGATCTCCCGCCCCAGCTCCGTCCGGATGGGAATGTTCTGCAAATTCGGGTTCGACGACGACAACCGGCCGGTGGCCGCGCCGGCCTGGTTGAAACTGGTGTGGAGACGGCCGGTGGACCGGCGAATCAGCTCCGGCAGCGCGTCCACGTACGTGCCTTTGAGCTTGGCCACCTGCCGGTACTCCAGCACTTTGCGCACGATCTCGTGCTCCGCGGCCAGTTCTTCCAGAACGTCGGCGGCCGTCGAGACCGATTTGCCCTTGCCATAGCGGAAAGGAGGCGGCAGCTTCAACTCTTCAAACAGGATCTTGGCCAATTGTTGCGGCGAATTGATGTTGAAGGGCCGGCCTGCGATCGAGTGAATCGCGGACGTGAGCTCCTGAATCGTTTGATCCATGCGTCCGGCGATTCCGCCCAACACGCTGGTATCCACCCTTACGCCCCACCGCTCCATCCGCGCCAACACGGCCGTCAGCGGCAGGTCGAGGGTCTCGTACAGTTCGCGAAAGCCCCGCCGGTCCACCTCGCCGCGCAGCATCTCCGCGAGTTCGAAAACCACGTCGGCCTCCGCTTCCGGCGCTGCGGGCGCGGCCAGGTCCAGCTTACGCCGGGCGAGCGACCCGAGCGAGCAGGCCCCCGGATCCGCCTCCAGCAGGAATCCGTACAGCATCAGGTCGTCGGTGAATCCGCGCCCCTCGATCCCCATCCCGTCGAGCGCCAGCAGGGCTGACTTTATGTCCGCCGCCGCCTTTTGCCGCACCGGGTCTTCCAGCAACTCCCTCACGCCGGAGGGCATCGGCGCAGGGATCGCGCAGGCCTCGCCGTTCCTGCCGCACAGCGCTATCACCGCGGGCGCCAGCAGGTCCTCGCCCGCACTAGCGCAAGCCACGGCGACGATCGGGCCCGGCGGAAGGGCCGCGACCCAAGCCTCGGCAGCTTCGCCTTCCAACCTCCGGTAGTCTTTTGGCCGCTGGTCCTCGCCCGGCCCCAGCTCGCCCAGAAGGCTGTGGAACTCCAGCTCCTTGTAGATCTGCTTCAACAGCGTGGGGTCGCCTTCCTGCGCTTTCAACTCGTCGAGCGAGACCGTGATCGGAACCGCCGTTTCGATGGTCGCCAAGCGCCGGCTGAGCAGGATCTGTTCCCGATGATTGGTCAGGCTCTCGCGGTACGTCTTCCGCGTCACCTCGGCCGCGCGGTCGAGCGCCGCTTCCACCGACCCGAATAGCTCGATCAGATCCTTCGCGCCCTTGTCCCCGATCCCTGGCGCGCCCGGGATATTGTCCACAGAGTCGCCCTTGAGCGCCAGCAGATCCGCGACCTGGCCGGGATCGACGCCCATGAACGCCTTGACGCCGGCGGGGTCGTACCAGGCATCGTCCTTGGCCGGATTCAGCATGGACACCCGCTCGTTCACCAGTTGCAGCATGTCCTTGTCGCTCGAGACGATGACGACGTCCACGCCCGATTCCGACACCCGGCGGGAGATCGTCCCGATCACGTCGTCCGCTTCATAACCCGTGTATTCAAGCACCGGGATGCGCATCGCTTCCAGCAGCTTTCGCACGTAGGGGATCTGATCGATCAGATCCGGCGGCGTCTCCACGCGATTGGCCTTATACGCTTTGAATTCCTGCTCTCGCAACGTCGGCCCGGCGCTCTCGAACACGGCCGCCATCCACTCCGGCTTGTACGTCTTCAGGAGCTTCCGGACCATGTTGTTGAAGATGTAGACGGCTTCGGTCCCGAGTCCCGCCGACGTCCGCATGGGCGGCGCGCCCGAGCGTGCCCGCGCATGATACGCGCGGAACAGAAAGCCATAGCTGTCGATCAGAAAGAGGCGGCCGGACATGTTGCTCCAGGATAGCGCCCCTACGAGCAGCAGATCGATGTCCAAGGAGCCGCGGCCGTCCAGGCCGCGGCGAGCTTCCGCTCGCCCCCGGCGAGCTTCCGCTCGCCCATCGAGGGGCTCACCCTGACCTGGGCGGTCGGCCCTCAACCAGGCGAATTCCGGGGGCGCGGGTTCGAAAGAACGCCACGATCGGAAAGTGATCGGAGGTAAGCTGCGTCTCCGGATCCGCCGGATGGTCGGTCAGGATGGCGGGGTCGACGCGGCGTGCTTGGACGAATTCTTCGAGAGCGTCGGCTGAGATCAGGCAATGGTGGTAGTTGCTTCGGGGCTCGCCGCCACTCGGCACTGGGGCCCGCGACGTGGGTTCGTGAACGGTGATTGCGAACCGGCGTTCGCCATCACGAAACCGGGGATCTGCAGCAAGCTGCCCGTCGAGGGTGATTCCGGCCCTACCGGTTTGATTACTCAGCCGCGACGGCAAATTGAAATCGCCGCAGACAATGACGTCCGGCTCTTAAAGTACGAGTTCAGGTAGTCAAGGATGTTGATAAGTTCCCGAACTGATTCCTGGCTGTTGCCATCGTCGAACGTCAGGTGGACAGAGATCTGGGCACTGGCCGTTCGAAAAGTAGTTGGCTCCTGACAACAGACGCGTATGGCTGCGGCCACGCGCGGTCATGAGCCAACGGCGATCCAGCCGCCAGCGGGGTTGGAAGATCCCGCCGCGGCTTGGGAAAGGCCGCCTATAGGTGACAGGACACTACGGCTGCAGCCGCGCCAGGAACACCGACGGAGCGTCGCTGACCAGGATCTTCTGAGATCCGAGCCCGGGGAAATCCGGTGACGCGCTGTACCCGAGTACGAGCACCGAACCACCCGGACCGGGCACGGCGCCGTACAAGCCCTCGTGCAGTGTCCCCGCGAGCACGGTAGAGTTCGCCAACGCACCATCGGACGCCAGCGTGACCACATAGATGTCGGCCAGTCCGAGGGTCGGGGGGAGGTTGGGGGGGAGACCGCTCGGATCGCCCCGCAAGCGCTGCCCGGGGAATTCCCGATCCTCCGTCATGCCCAACAGCACCAGACGCCCGGTCGCGTCGACAAACAGATCGAAGCCCGGACGGTTGAACGAGCCCGTCCCGAAGTAACTGAGATACTCGATGTTTCCCCTCGAACCGATCTTAGCGACAAATCCCTCGGGCGCGACCGGCTGCGCAACGTGCACCACGCCGCCGGCAGCCACCGCGATTTGCTGGGGAAAGGGAGCGCGCGGAGACCCGGGAACGAGCGTGTCCCAGGTTCTGCCCCCGTCGTCGCTGCGATGTAGAGCTCCGTCCGGCGATATCCCGAGAATCACGCCGGGAGCCCCGTGCTGGAATCCGAACTGCAGAAGCGGCCCGAACGGGAAAGGAAGCGTCTCGGTTTGCGGGTAGGTGTCCTTGGTCGTTCTCATGAGCGAGGAGTCCCCGGTGTAGTAGATGCGCCCGGCCTCGTGGGGGTCGAACTGGATCGAGGGCGAGGGTCCGGAAATAGTGCCTGGGAGCGGAGCGCTCTTGGGGAAACTGCGGCCTCCGTCTTCGCTGATGAGCAGGATTCTTGTCGGCGGCGCCGAACTGCCGAAGGGTCCCAGAGTGGTCAAGGCGACCGTATCGGGCGCCGAGGGATCGACAGCCACACCGATGACTTGCGACGTCAACTGGCGCTGGTTCCAGGTCTCGCCGGTATCTCGCGTGACGAAGAAGCCTGAACCGGCTCCCAGGAAAAGCACGGAGCGGTCTGTAGGATGGACCTCGACGTTGAATGGGCCGGTGACCGAAGGCAGGGCAACGGCACGCCACGACAGGCCCGCGTCGTCGGAATAGGCCAGCGATGGACCCGAAGCCGCTAAGACGACTGCCCAGATGCGCCCAGCCCCGGCCGCCAGCGCGGCCACATTCCGGAACGGCGGGGTATCGTTCACGACGGTCCAAGTCCAGCCGTTGTCCTCCGACCGCAGCACTCCGTCGCTCGTCGCTGCAAAGATCCGGTTCCGGTCGGAACCGTCAACGGCAAGGAGACGAACCGCGGCGCTCTGGATTGGACCGGACGGTGTTACGCGCTGACGGTCTTCCAGACGAGCATAGGTAAACGTGAGGGGCGCCCGCCGTAACGCGTTTGGAGTCGTTGGCAGGCTGGTGCCCGTAACCACTCCCGTCATCCACAGACCGCCGTCGGGCGATGCGGCGTTCCGGACCACGGTCGCGTTGACCGGCAATCCGGTCGAAATTCGGGAACGGGTTCCGTCCGGCTGAATCTCGAGGATCGACAAGGGCGGCCGAACGGGGGGCCCGGGACTGGGCGCGAAGTCCGGTAGCACCCATCTCGCAGTCCCCACGGGAGTGATCGGGATGTCGGATGGGGCGCCGACGATTGGCGCTCCGATCGCGTAGGACATCACCCCCGTGCTGGGAACGATGCGAACGAGGGCGTTCCATCGAGTGATCCCTTGCGAAGGCGGAGTGGGTCCGGCCTGCGCGGTGTAGGGGAAATTGGGTGACGACGTCTGAATAAGGGCAAGGATTTCGCCCGCCGGTCCGGTCTGCAGGGAGCCGAGTTCCTCGATCCCGCTGCCTCCGATATAGGTGGCAAACGTGGTTCGAGAGCCGTCCGCCGACAGTTGCCACAGGTAAACGTCCACATCCCCGCCTGCCCGCGGCTGGACCGGCCGCATCGCCGGCAGATTCGAGTCGGGAGTGATCGCGCCGAGCACGATGTTGCCGGCCGGGTCGACGGCGAGGCTGCTGATTTGAATCCGCCAGGTCGGCTCACCCAGGCTACGCCGCCACACGATCTTGCCGGCCGGGTCCAGTTTGGCGAGTGTGATCGGGGGGCAGGACTCCTGGAGGAATCCGCAAGGTCCGCCGGGGGCGGCGACGATGAGGTTGCCGGCGCGGTCGCTGGCAGTGAGGGGGGGCTGGGCGGGAGGGATTCGTCCGAGGAGAGTGGTCTCGACGCTGGCTGCCTGCAGCGTCGCGCCCAGTGCATAAAGCCACATGCTGCGCATAGTGACAACGCCTTTCTTGCTCTGAAACCTCAGCATAGCGCCAGCCGATGGTCGCCGGTGCTGTCAGGGTTCCACTCCTCGGACTCGTGAAGCGCCGGCGAACTGATCAGCTCCTGGATGTTGCTACGGAAATGATGGATCCGCCGCTGAAAAGTCTCAGAAGACGCCGTCGCTCGTCCACAATCCACCGGACAGACCGGCAGCCTTCAAATCGCATCGATGCCGACAACTTGTGCGAAGGGTTTTGGCAACACCACGAGGAAGTCTACCAGAGGAATTCCTTGATCAACGTGGCGTCACCTTCGCCGACGTAACGGTAACGATACGGCGCGCCGAGCGGCACGACGCGGTTCATCCAGTTGGTGGGATCGGTCCACAGCACGCGGCGATCGCCGATAGCGGCCACGAGGGCCTGAACTGAAAGTCCCAGGGAAGCGCGAAGCGCGGAATCATCAACTCGAACAGCTGGTTCGTTAGCGGGCCTTGGAGCGCGGAGGCGATACTCCACGGCGTGCAGTCGAGCCCGATCCTGCCGAGGCACTGGTCGACCGCGGAGGCGAGTATCAGCCACACGCCCTGGCATGATGGTGCGGGCCATCGGGAGTCGTGAAGGGTGTCGGCAACCCCACGGCTGACGCCGTGGGCTCTACACATGCTGTGATACGGTGGGGTTCAGAGACTCAATGGCAAGCCAGCCCCAACCTCGATTGACACCGCTCGACTACCTGGAGATCGAGCGCAAGGCCGAATACAAGAGCGAGTTCTATCGTGGAACAATGTTCGCCCTCGCCGGCGCGAGCCGTGAACACAATCTGCTGGCTGTCAATTTGTCGCGCGAGCTTAGTCAGCAACTACGGAGCCGGCCGTGCGAAGTCTACCCAAGCGACATGCGAGTGAATGTCAGCGAAACCGGGCTCTACACGTATCCCGACCTAGTCGTGGTTTGCGGCCAGCCGCGCTTTGCCGATGGCCACCTCGATACACTGCTCAATCCCACCCTGCTGGCCGAGATCCTGTCGCCCTCCACGGAAGCCTACGATCGCGGACGCAAGTTCGAACACTACCGGGCGATCGAGTCGCTGCAGGAGTATCTGCTCGTTGCCGCGGACCGGATGCGCGTGGACTTGTATGTGCGCCAATCGGACGGCCGCTGGCTCCTGAACACGGCAAGCCTGCCGCAGGAGACGCTGGAATTGCGTTCGATCGGTTGCTCGCTGAGGCTGTCCGATCTCTACGAAAAGGTCGAACTGCCCGAGGCCTGAGCGCTACTCCTGCTTCACCGCGATCGTCGGCCGCTGCCCCGTAACGACGCTCAGAATCCCGTCAACATCCAGGAATACCAGGATCGTGTTGTTGGGCGGCACCTGCTGGGGAACGCGAACGTTGATCTGCCAGACGCCGACCAAGCCGGGCGCCACGCCGGAGTACAGGACGTTCTCCTCGGGTACCCAATTGTTGATCCAGACTCTCGGTTTGAACGGAGTGGAGATCGCGCCGGTCGGAGCGATGCCGTCCGGCGGCCCGCCTGGAATGACGCCAAAACCTGTGCCGTAAAGCGAGATAATCTTTCCGCGGCCGACCTGCGCCCGCTCGGAGTTGACGCTTCCGTCTTCGTTCACCGCGGCGAGTTGACCGGTTCCGGAGGAGGAGGCGGTGAAGAGGGCGGGAGAGACCCGCGACATCGGAATCAACCCGGCGCCGAGCAACTGACCCGTCTCTTTTCGGACGACCTCCACTTCGACAACTCCGCTGGCCGGCAGATCCTGAGGCATGACGAAGTTCACCTGGCGGTTCGCGACAGCGAAAATCGGTGCGGGTTTGCCATCCACGACCACCTGGATTCCGCCGACCTCCCTGGACATAGGGCTGGGCGGACCCACGACGAGACTCGGGGTGAACACTTCTCCCTGCCCGTAAAGAGTCGCGATGACGCCAGGCGAGAGGGGGCGATCCGGGATGAAGTTGGCCGCATTGACAGCGGTGACCCCGGGATAGTGGGCCGCCACGCGGTTGCTGATCTCCGCATAGTACACATTGCCCGAGCGATCCTGCGTCACGGCGACAGCCCCCAACCCGGTCGGAAGCTGGAGGTTCGAGTTGAACTGCGTCGTTACCAGGTCATCGAACTTCGGATAGCGGGAGACACGCGCCGCCCGCAATTCCGAAACCCAGGTCTCCCCGGTTACCGGGTTCACGAAAACGCCGCGGGGCTCATTGAGGGCCGAACCCGGGGACGAAGCCGTCAGAATGGCGGCGGCGCGAGGATCCGTGCCCGCCGAGGAGGCTCGATTGAAGATCAGAATCCGGTTATTACCGGAATCAGCCACGTACAACCGCTCTTGAGGGTCGAGGGCGAGGTGCCGGGGGAAGCGCATCTGGTTGTCGGCACTGCCCGGCGTCGCCGCGTTGAAGTTCGGCTGGCCGAAAACCGCCGAGGCCGCCTGTCCGTTCACCAGATCGGCGAGGGCGCCGCGGAAGAACAGGACGCGGTGATGCTGGACATCGGAAACCAGCAACCCGTTGCTGCCGGCCAAGGCCAAGCCGTAGGGTGCACGCATGCGGGTGGATGTCGGGTCGGTAATCTTTGAGACGAAGTTGCTCTGCCCGAGCACCAGGTTGGCCCTTGGGAAGTTCGATCCCGAGAAAGGCTTGGGGAACCTGAGGACGCGGCCATTTCCGGAATCGGCAACGTACAGATTGCCGTTTCCGTCGAGCAGTAATCCCGTCGGGAAAAAGAGGCTTTGGGCGCTCGGTTGCTCAGGGTCGTTGGTCGGGTAGTTGACGAGAGCCCTCCGGAAATCGGGCTGGCCGATTACCAGATCGGCCTGATCGCCCGGCTTGATCCGCCGCAGGTCGCGGAACCCCAGGACACGGTTGTTGTAGGTATCGGCGACGTAGAGCGCCGGAGGATCGGCGTTCCAGTCCACTACGATTGCGCCGTCGAAAGTGCCGCTGCCCTGGAAATTGAATTCGCGGCCTTCAATCAGGTTGCGCGAGCCGCCGTTGAACTCATCCTGTCCCAGCACGCGCGCCGCGGCCGAGTTCACGCCGAGGCCGGCCACGGAAAAGGCGAGAACACGATGATTGCCGCTATCGACCACGAACAGCTCGTTGCCCAGCGTCAAGGCATGGGTGGGAGAGCTGAGACCGTTCGCCGCTACCTCGGGCAGTCCGCGATTCAGCGAGTTCGCGTCAAAGTCCGGCTGTCCCACCACCGCCCGCGCCTTTGGTGAAAAGAGGGTACTCTCCGGAGGCCATCGATCGTAGGGATCGAAGAGCATCAGGCGGTGATTGCGGGTATCGGCCACGCCCAGCCCGCCGTTCACAAAAAACAAACCTTCCGGGCTGGCGAATACCTGGTCATTGGCGTCCGGCTTCGTCTGCCCCTCGGGAGGCTCGAAGATCCCGACGAACCGGTTGGCGGACTGGCCTGTGCCCGACGGCGCCTCCCAAACCAGGACGCGGTCCAACGAGTCAGCCACAAACAAGCGTCCGGCCGGGTCGACGCCGATTCCGGAGGGAAGCCGCAACCGCGCCCGGTCCTGTTGCCCCTGGGTGGTGGCTGGGGCGGCGGTATTGGAAATAAAGTCAAACTGACCGAGCACCATGTCGGCCTCGGGACCGTTGAGGGCGCCTTCCCCGAGCGAAGCCGCCGGATACCGCAGAACCCGATGATTGCCTGAATCCAGGAACCACATGTTTCCGCTTTGGTCGAACGCGATGGCCGCCCCGAACACCGCGCTGCCACTGACCGCGATGGTCGCCGCGGAAATGCCGCCTGAGTTCCGCTGGTTACAGGTCGCGCAACTGAAATCGCTCTGTCCCACCACCAGGTCGGGCGAAACCTCACCGAGCGTAAACGGTTTCGGAAACCGCAGGATGCGATTGTTGCCGGAGTCGAGGACCCACAGATCGCCCCGCCGGTCGACCGCAACCGAGGAGGGAAGCAGGAGCCCGTTAGGCGTCTGGGTGGTGGGACCGCCCGAATTGGCGGTCACAAAGTCTGGCTGCCCGATGACGAGGTCGGCCTTCGCCCCGTTCCTGAACGATCGGGCATCCCGCCAGCCCAAGACCCGGTTGTTCACCGTGTCGGCGACATAAATCGAGGGCGGGCTTGCAGTTGTGTCGATCGCCGCCGACTGCGGGGAGCTCAACTCCCGGCCTTCGATCAGGTTGGGGACGGCCGCGGTCAGCCGCAGCGCGGATTGGCCCAAAGCCCGGGAAGGACTCCGATAATACTGCACCTGGCCATAAAGAGCGAACGTGCCGCACAAAATAAGACAGGGAATCCGGTGTCGCATGGTCAGACTAAGGGCGCGGCGAAAGGCCCATCTTCTTAATGATACGAATTTGGCGAGCCGGGAAATGCAAAAAAAAGGCCCCTCGCGAATCACGAGGGGCCTGAGTAGACAGCGAAACGCCAGGGAGGAAACAGCAGAAACAGATCTACTAACTTGACCTCAGGAGAGGGCCAAGGTCACTCATACCGGCGATCACTGCCCCCTCACCGTCCACTTGAATAGACGCATCGTCCGCCGAGGGCGTTGCATCGAGCGAGTTGCGCCGGGCGAACCGCAACCCACACTAAAGTTTACGGGCACACGTCCCGTGCCCGTCACCGACCACCGCGAAGCGCACACCGACCCGTTCGTTTGATCTGGCGGCGCCCTCTCTCCATGGCGACGATGAGCTATGATGGCCGCAACGGCAGTCTCTGTCGACAGTCCTACGAACTGGGGGTTCAATGAGATTACGTACCAAAACACTGCTGCTCGTACTCGCAGCGGCTCTTGCCAATATCCGTGTCGGCTCGGCGCAAATCACCGCCGGTATTCGCGGAACCGTCTCCGACCCGACGGGGGCCGCTGTCGCCAACGCCAAGGTGACCGCTGCGAACGTCGGCACCGGGCTAGCCTCCAACGCCACATCGGCCGCGGACGGAACCTACACGCTGACCTTGCTTCCGATCGGCGAGTATCGCCTGAGCGTCGAAGCCGCGGGCTTCAAGAAGTTCGAGCAGACCAACATCGTCCTGACCACCAACCAGGTGGCGGGCATCAACATCACCCTCGAAGTCGGCGCTGTCAGCGAACGGGTCGAAGTCACGACGGGCGCTCCGCTTATCAACACACAGACCACCGAGGTCGGCCAGTTGATTGAATCCCGCCAGATCGTCGAATTGCCGCTGAACGGACGCAATCCCATCCAACTCGCAACTCTGGTGACAGGGGTATCCTCTGCGCGCGTGCACACCGCGTTGCTCGGCACCGACGAGCGGGATGCTTCCGCGCTGAGTGTCAATGGCAATCGCGTCACCATGACCCAATTCAACCTGGACGGCGGCGAGTTCGCCGGCACGCGTATGAACTCCGGCCTGAACTTCCCCAATCCGGACGCGATCGCAGAGTTTCGTTTCATCACCAACAACTATTCGGCGGAGTTCGGAAAGAACCCCGGGGGCGTGATGAACGTGGTCACCAAGTCCGGCACCAATCAGATCCACGCATCGGCGTGGGAGTTCAATCGCAATAGCGCGCTTGCGGCCCGGAGCTTCTTTCTGCCGAGAGTGGCGCAACTCAATCAGAACCAGTTCGGCTTCGCCGGCGGCGGCCCTGTGATCAAGAACAAGATCTTCTTCTTCGGAACGGCACAGTGGCTGCGCATCCGCCAGGGTCGAGCGACGACGTCGTTCGCGCCCCCCACCGAAGCCGAGCGCCGGGGCGACTACTCCGCCTTTGGCCGGCCGATCACCGATCCACTCAGCCGCACACCGTTTCCGAACGGCATCGTGCCGGCCGGCCGGTTGGACCCTGTGGCTTCAAAACTCATCGCCACCACTCCGTTACCCAACTCTCCCGACGGCCGATTCATCGGGGCGTTCGCGGAACCCACCAACAATCGCCAGTATCTGCTCAAGGGCGACTACAACATCAACGACGGCAACCGTCTGACGCTTTCCTGGTTCGAGGACCATACGCTTTCGAGTTCCATTCTCGACTTCGGCCGCAACCAGTATCCGATCATCGGCGTCACCGGACCGCCCGAGAAGCGAAGCGACATTCCGCTGAAGAATGCGATCGGCACATACACCTCAACCCTCCGTCCGACGTTGATCAACCAGTTCCGCTTCGGCTGGGTGCGGGTGGGCTGGCTCAGCACCAATGAAGGCCGCGGCCCGGACATGATCGATCTTGGCAGCAACTTTCCCAAACAGCGTTTCCTTGACCTACCTACGATCAGCGTGGCCGGCCGCATCAGCCAGTTCGGAGGCAATAATGTCATCGCGACCTCGAACGACTATCAGTTCAGTGACGTGGTGAACTGGATCAAGGGCAGGCACACGTTCAAGTTCGGCGCCGAGTTTCGCTCCACGCAACTCGAGTCCCTATCGAGCGGCAACGCGCACGGCGCGTTCCTGGCGACCATCGGCCTGACCGGCAATGCGTTGACCGACTTCCACCTGGGCCGTACCAACATGTTTATTTCTAACTTCCTGGGCGGCGACTACCGGCAGAAGTACCAGGCCTATTTCGCGCAGGACGATTTCAAGATCAACCGCAATCTCACGCTGAATCTCGGGCTGCGGTATCAGGTGTCGAATCCGTGGTACGCCGTCGAGAACATTCCGCTGAAAGAAGGCGGCCTTGTGCGCCCGGTGTCGACGCTGGTATTGGGGCGTCAGTCGCAGGTTTTCCGCAACGCGCCTCCCGGGCTCGTGTATCCCGGCGATCCCGGAATCGCGCTCGGTGGAGTCAACACCGACAAGAACGATTTCGCGCCCCGCATTGGGCTGGCGTGGGATGTTCGCGGCAACGGGAAGACCAGCATTCGCGCCGCGTACGGCATCTTCCACACGACGCCGCAGGGTCAGGCGACGACCGGCGTGGCCTACAGTGCGCCGTTCTTCATCAATTTCAACGTCCCGGACACCCCGAGTTTCGTGAGCCCGATTCCGGCTGCGCTGCAGACGGCGTTCCCGGTGCCCACGGCCAAGGACATGAGTTTCCGTCCCTATATGCCGCTGACATTACAGGGCATGGCCCCCAACATGCGCAACGCGGTGGTGCAGCAGTTCAACCTCACCATCCAGCAGGAGCTGCCCGGAAAGATCTCGCTTCAGGCGGGTTGGGTCGGCAATGTGACCACCCATCTCGAGTATTTCACCCACGTCAATCCGGCCGTCTTCCTCCCGGGCAACAACCCGGACGGGTCGCCCAGATCGACCGTGGCGAACACGAACAGCCGGCGCGTCCTGAACGTCCAGAGCCCGCCGGCCGCGGGTGCGCCGCTCACCTACGGACCCATGACGCTGGGTGAGTCCAAGGGCAACAGCAACTACCACTCGATGCAGGCCGAAGTGCGAAAGCACTTCAGCCACGGCGTCAATCTGCTGTTCTCGTACACCTGGGCAAAAGCGATTGATGTCTCCTCCGTGCTCCTGTCGAACGGCTTGGCCACCGACGTTCCTCAGAACCCGGCCGACATTCGGGGCAGCCGTGCGCTGGCCGGCTTCGACCAGCGGCATCGCGCCGTGACGAGCTTTCTCTACACCACTCCCTCGCTCAGCCACGCAATCGGGGCGAGTTCCAATATCATCGCCAACCGCCTGTTGGACCATTGGGACGTGGGCTCGATTGTGACGTTCGCCGCCGGTTTTCCGTTCAACGTCGTCACCGGCGTCGACAACTCCCGCACGGCGTTCGGCGCCGACAGGCCAGACCTCATCGGTGATCCGTTCCTGGACACGGGCCGTTCGCGGGGCGACCTGATCAGCCGTTATTTCAACGGCGCCGCATTCCAGGCCAATGCCATCGGCGCATTCGGCAATTACGGTCGTAACGTGCTGATCGGACCTGGTACCGCCAATGTCGACTTCACCGTGAATAAGAACTTCCCGGTTTCCGAACGGTTGGGAAAAGTCCAGGTACGGTTCGAGTTCTTCAACCTCTTCAACCGGCCCACGCTGGGGACTCCGGGCGGCAGCCTCGCGAATCCAGCGCAACTCGGCCGCATCGTTTCCGCCGGACCGGGGCGCATTATCCAGTTCGGGGCGAAATACTCGTTCTAGCTTCAATGGGGGCGGCTTTTCCCTGGGGTGGCGCCGGGCGACGCGGTTTGTCGCCCGGCGCGGCAGCGCGCCTCCGCACACGAAGGCGAAATCCAAAATGCGACTGGCTTCCATATTGTTCTCGGTCGTGGCCCTGGCGGCCACGCCTCCCACTCAAATCGACTTCGAAGGCCGCATCAGCATCATTTCCGCGCTTCCCGACGGCACGCTGATCAGCCTCTACACCGAGGGGCGTCCGATTCCGCAAGCCGGCGAGGACGGTCCTGAACAACACACTTATCTGCGGACGTCGGCGGACAGCGGACGAACGTGGAGCCGGCCGCAGCGTGCATTCTCGTACCCGGCGGGAAAAGGGTCGCTGGTGCACCCGGTCTATTCGATGGTCGACCGGAAGGGCTGGATCCA
>JBJXGR010000247.1:0-3400 GCA_046160045.1 Bryobacteraceae bacterium | reverse complement strand
CGTACGGCACGAGGGGAAGTCCGTCGCGGCCGTAGCGCAAGTGACCAAGATGGGGTTGCTGTTCGTGCTGGACCGCGAGACCGGCAAGCCTCTGTTTCCCGTGGAGGAGCGGCCGGTTCCGCAAGGCAACCTCACGTGGCCGACCCAGCCCTTTCCCCTCAAGCCTCCACCGCTGGCGCGGATCTCCGTTACTCGCGAAGAACTCAGCCGCGTCACGCCGGAGTCGGCCAAGGAGTGTGCGGCCCTCTTCGATTCGCTTCGGTATCAGGGCATCTACACGCCATCGGGCAAGGACGTCAGCCTGATCTTTCCTGGCACGCTGGGGGGCGCGAACTGGTCGGGCTCTTCGTTCGACCCCGTCAGTGGAAGGTTGTATGTCAACGTGCAAAACCTCGGTAACGTACGGGGAAAGGGCACCCGTTTCTGGGACGGCCATCGCTGGCCCTGCCAGCAGCCTCCGTGGGGATCGCTGGTCGCCGTGGATCTGAACCGCGGCGAAATCGCCTGGTCCGTGCCGCTGGGTCTGGTGGAAGAGTTGGAAGCCAGGGGCGTGCCGCGCACCGGCACGCTGAACATTGGCGGATCGATCGTCACAGCGGGAGGATTGGTGTTCATCGCGGCGACCAACGACAGCCGCTTCCGCGCGTTCGACTCGTCGACCGGCAAGGAGTTGTGGGTGGACCGCATCGAGGCCAATGGCCATGCGATGCCGATGACCTATCGCGGGCGAAAGACCGGCAAGCAATTTGTCGTGATCGCGGCCGGGGGAGGCGGCGTGTTCACAAAGCAGACGTCCGACGTGCTGGCGGCGTACGCGCTGCCCTGACGCACTGCCGCGAAAGTAAACGCTCCAGCGGTTCGGCTACTTCGGCAAAGTCGCACCTCCCTACTCCATTGGGATCAAGATCAAGTCTTCAATATGCTCGTAGTCGCGGTAGTCGGCTGTCACCAACGCCAGACGCCACTGTCGTGCCGCTGCAGCAATCCACCCATCGGCGGTTGTGATGGGCCTTCCTGCCGACTGGCTTTCGGCCACGATGTCACTCCAGTGCCGGCACGTTTCCTCGTCGGGCAGTAACGTCGTGCACAGATCGATATGATGCGACAGGTTTTCGCGCCTTCGCGTCCCCCAATTGTTCAACCTTGGCCAGAGCAGCAACTCGGCGCGGGTCATGAAGGAGACGAACCATTGATGTCCTGATACGACGTCGAAGCACTTGTGGTGAAGGGAATGATCCGGTTTGAACAGGATGGACACGATATTCGTGTCGAGCAACAGAACACTCATCTTCCAGGAGGCCGAGATTGACGCCGTAGTTCACGAACAAGCAGACGGAACTCGTCGACCTCTTCCGGATGTCCACGATCGCGATAGGGCAGCGAGTACACGGGAGGCTTGGCCGCGGGAATGGGAACCGTCCGCTCAGGCAGAGTCTTCGGATCAATCACGAGCTTCGCCATAGGCCCATTCTACCTGCTTTCTTTCGCAATCTCCGCCATCATGGTCGCGTGGCGGCGGATCGTGGCGGTAGGGGATCGACGCGTTGTCACGCCAGACATCGAGAAGGCCACGGCTTCAATCGCGATCAATCCTCACAGTTCGGCCATGTCCTGGCATCCCTCGATCACCTGACGGGGAAGCTACGGGGAACCCATACCGCCGGGTAGAAAGCTCTAGGGCTTTTGCTCGATTGTCTCCATTCAGCTCCAACATCACAATGTAGGAGTATGGTCGGTGAGTTCGAATACCTGCTGTTGACCGCGGCCGTGCGATTGGGAAAGGATGCGTATGGCGCCGCGATCCGCAAAGAAATCGAGCGAGCCGCGGAGCGTTCCTGCTCGATTGGCGCCCTTTACACGACAGTGGACCGGCTAGAGAGGAAGGGCATGGTTGAGACTTGGATAGGGGACGCTACGCCGGAGCGGGGCGGCCGTCCCAAGCGAATGGTCCGGGTGACAGAGGAGGGAGAACGGGCCGCCAGGCGATTCTATCGGGCCATCAGTCGTGCCAGCGCGGGAGTCCCTTGGCAGGCCGCGCCGAAGGAGGTGGGTGGATGAATCGCATCGCGCAGTGGTTCACGGACGTCATCGGTGCCGCCTTGGATCCCGAAGAACGCGTCTCGGCGCTGGGTGACTTGGCTGAGTCGGGCGCGAGCGCCGGCCGTGTCCTGATGGAAATGGCGGGCCTCGTGGCGCGCCGCCAGGTGGCACTCTGGAAGAGTTGGAGACCCTGGGTGGCGTTGGCCGGTCTGTTGCCGATCTATCTGGCCTTGACCTCGGTGGCCCCCTCCGTGGCTCAATTTCTTTCGCGTTACCCGTGGACCGGTGACTCAATCCCAAAGTGGGCGATTCAGACGGTGGCGGCGATCACGTTGACAGTCCTTTACTCGGGGGTGACGGGGTTTGTTCTTGCATCCTTGTCCCGTCGGGCCGTTTATGTGAACGGCGCGGTGTTCGCCATCGTGGGCTTCATCACTGTCTTGCGACAACCGATTCCTCACGCCGATCAGACCGCAATCGCGATGACGTTTGTTCTTCAGGCGCTTCTCTTCTTCCTGCCTTTCTTTTGGGGCGTGTGGTACGGCGTCCGGAACCGCAAGCCGGGATGGAATTCAACGCTGTTGCTGACGGCTACTGTCGTCCTGATGCTCGGGTGCGTCTCATCCGACGGGAAAGAAGCGATGGCTCTGCTACTTTTCTTCAATTGGCCCTTCGGATATCTGATCATGAGCGCAAGGCGGCCTATGTTGCAGGGATCGCCATCGCGGTAATCGCGGAACGAACGACAGGCGTTGATTCCATCCCCTACGATATCCCGGCTAAAGCAGCCCCAGTTCCTTCTGGAACTTCCGCACGCCTGCTACCTGTGTGTCGTCCAGAGCCCGCTCCGGCGGACGAACGAACCGCTTGGCGATGCCGTGCACTTCCAGCGTCGCGCGCCAGTATGCCTGCGTCCACTCGCTGAGCGGAGTCCCGCGGAAGAACGGCACGTCGTACTTCAGAGCGATCTCCGCCGCCTTCGGGATGTCGTTCGCCTCCACAGCCTTCCAGAACCTCTGCGGGATCTGCGGGGCGAACGTCGAAAACGTGCTGTAGTAGGCGTGCATCCCGTAGGGCTGGTACATCAGGAAGCCGCCCTTCTGCCCGCCCCCGAACAGGTTCAGCCGTTTTCCAAACCGCGCGTACACGTCGCGCGAATACATGGGCGGGTACTCTTCCTTGTACGCCACAATCGACGGGATTCCGCTCATCAGGCGCGTCAGCAGCGGGATCGGAACCTGTCCGTGAAGGACGATCGCCCGATCCGTGGCCGCGGCGATCTTCTGAAAGTGCTGGTACAGCATGTCCGTGTCGCCGTACGACGGCAGCCCCACTTGCACCGAGTCGACGCCCACGCTGG
>JBJXGR010000246.1:0-18859 GCA_046160045.1 Bryobacteraceae bacterium | reverse complement strand
GTGTAAACCCGCGGGAACCGCGGGTGTAAACCCGCGGGTGCAGTGAAGGCGGATGTGAATGAGCGCCCCACGCAACCCGGCCGATCGCTGCCATGAAGCCTTCTGAGCCGCGAGCGTGAGCGAGCGGAGGCGATGCATGTTGACCGGTGAGGAGCCACCGCTCCCTGACGGTCGCGGCTCCGAAAGAAACCGCGGGTTGCACGGAACGCCTCGTGTTCGGAGCGATCTGCCAGCACCGGGCTGAGGCAATCGCGGCTCACTTCCTGTATGCCGCCGGAATCCCGAACTCGATTCCGGCGTACCTGAATTCTTCCGCCATCCGGTAGTTACTTCCCTCGGCGCAGAGGGCGGCGAGCCCCCGGAGATTCTCCTCCACCAGTTTGCTGACGGACGCATCGTTCACCGTGTCCAACAGCGTCAGCTTGCGGCCGGAGGCGTCCAGAGTTTGCTTCAGCCGGAACGCCATGCTCCGGTTGATCGTCTTCTGCGCCTGCACCGCCTGCAGTTTCTTCCCAAACACCGCGGCGATATCCACGCGCGCCGGTTGTGGCACAAAAGTAGACGTGCTCTCCGGTTCGCGCCGTCGCGGATCGACGGGAGGGGCGTAATAGTAAACCTCGGAAACGATGTGCGGCTTCAGGCCTCCGTCGCTGGCCGCGGGCAGGAAGTTCTCGAATCGTGCGCAATGCCATGCGTCCTCGGCCGCGGCGCCTGCGTAGTAGTGGTCCAGGTTACGGTCGTGCTCGGCATGCGGATTGGGGATGAACAGCACCGCCGGCCGATGAACCCGGATCAGGAAGATGATGCGGTCGCGCAGAGTGGTATGCGGCACGTCCCGCAGCTCGGAAGCGCGATGGCCCAGGGAAATCACTTCCTTGATGCCGAGGATTCGGGCCGCGGCTTCGCTCTCGTTCTTGTTTCGCAGCGCCGTTTCTTCCGGCGAGAGGCCCCACGATTCCTTCTCGTCATTGGTGACCCGGACCAGATACGCCTCCGCCCCTTCGGCGATCATCTTCGCCACCGTGCCGCCGGCGTGCGCGGTCCATCCGGCATCGGCGGCGACCACGAGAATCACCTTGCCTGCCGCGTGGGCCGGAATGCCGCCGGCGAGAGTGGCGGCCGATGCTTTCAGGAATTCGCGGCGCTCGATCACTTCTTCCCGGCTTTCTTCTCGACGTAGGCCCGCAGGCCCGGCAGGTGAGCCAGTTCGTCCATATGGTAGTAGTCTTCGGCGTACTTCACTTTCGCCTTCTTGCCTATGTCCCGGGAGATCCAGTTCATCCACCAGTGAAGAATCATGTCGGAGGCATTGTCATCGTTCACGTTCTCCCACTCCGGAATGTACTTTCCCTGAGCCGCCAACTGTGCCCTGATCGCGCGGGAAGTGCCGGCACTGTGGTACACGTTGCGATGCGCGGCGATGGCGCGCTCCTTCTTACGCACCTGGGATTCGTTGAATTCCATGGCGACGTTCGAGACCTGCCCGAGACCCCAGTCGAGCCGCGCTTTGCCGTAATAGTGCGACGCCGCCCACGGCTTCAGGCCGAGCTTGAAATGCTCGGGATGAACCGTCTCATACCCCGCGAGCCAATAGGCTTCCACCAGCGCGCGGGCGACGTTGCGGTGGTCGGGATTCTTCTGGTAGTGCTCCCAGGCGTTATGGCCGAGAACGACGTCGGGCTGGTACTTGCGGATGAGGAAAATCAACTGCTCGCGGAGTTCGTTCAGCGGGATCGGATTCATGAAGTCGTTGCGCCAGTTGAGGCTGACCACCTTCTCCATGCCCAGGATACGAATCGCGTCACGAGTCTCCTTCAGGTTGATGATGTCATTGCGGCCATAGCCGTGCGGGCCGTCCTTTTCGTCGTTAGAGCCGCGCACGTAGTAGCCCTTGTAGCCGCTTTCCATGAAGCGGGCAATCAGGCCGCCCATGCCGTAGTCGGTGGTATGGTCGTCGTGGTGAGGCTGGGCCACCAGCAGCGTCCTTCCGGCCGGCAGATCTCCCAGAGAGAGCGTGTCCTGGGCAACGGCAGCGTTCCCGGCGAAGGCCAGGATGGCCGTCACGATTCTGAAGATCGGCGCGCGGCAGAGCATAAGGCAAACCGGCAAACGGTGGGGACCCCTCGCCAGACGGGTTATCTTACCATGGGACCTGAAGTGCTACAGAACAGAAACGCGCAAAGCGCCGCCGTCTGCGCCCATATGGCCGTGCGACTCGTGGTTCTGGCCCTGGCGTCGATTTCAGGGGCCTGGGCTGATCCGTCCGGGCACGACCTGTTCGCCTGCTCCCACGCATCCAAGGGATGGGCCGCGGGCATGAAGCTTCAGTCGAGCGGATTGTTCTTCCGGTGGGCCGAGGGCGCGTGGACGCTCAGCGGCGGGAAGCGTCCGAATCTCGAAACGCTGGACTTCGATCCGCGCGATTCACGGGTCCTGTACCTGGCCGGGGGTAACGGCTGCCTGCGCTCCCGCGATTCCGGTCGAACTTGGGTGATCACCACCGACGAACGGTTCACCGAACTGCGCGACCTGAGCGTCGACCGCAACGCCCCGGACCACATTTATATTGCGCTTCCGGACGGGGCCGCCGTCACACGAGATCAAGGGCGGACCTGGCAGGCTCTCGACATCGGCGTCGCCAGACGGTATACGAAGACGATCCGGGTGGACCGGACACGGGCGGGCCGCGTGCTGGCGGGCACGGAGCAGGCGATCCTGCTCAGTGAGGATGCAGGCGCCCGTTGGCGGGCGGTGGCCTCCGGAGAAATGTTCACGCATCTGGAGCAATCGCCCCAAGACCCGCGCCGCTGGCTGGCGACCGCGCAGCGAGGCGGCGCACTGGCGTCAGAGGACGGCGGACAAACGTGGCGGCAGGTCGCCGGAGTCCCGCGCGATCGCACGCTCTACAATGCCGCTTTCGATCCCACCGACCCGGCGCGGATCGCCGTCTCCGGCTGGGACGCGGGCGTGTTGGTCTCCGGCGACCTCGGCCGCACCTGGGAAGCCCGGAACACCGGCCTGCCGTCGAACTGGGTGTGGCGCGTGGCATTCGATCCGGACCACTCCGGACGCCTGTTCGCTTCCGTTCATGAAGAAGCGGTCTTCGTCTCCGACGATGCCGGAAGAAAGTGGCGTCGTGAAGGGCTGGACGGGTCGATCGTGTACGACCTGGTGTTCGTACCCAGGCCGCAGCCGCCACCGTCGCGCGAGGCGGCATTCCGCGAGCGTGTCCGCTCGGTGATCGAGTATTACGCCAACCCTCCCGATCCGGCGGCAACCGGCTACCAGCACATCTCCGCCAAGCTCTACTTCGGGCGCGAGACGGAGTGGGCGTCGCGCCGGCTGATCGAACTGCTGCGCGAGCCGAGCGGAGACATGTTCTGGATGTTTCCAGTGACCGCTATCGCGTACAGGGGCCGTGACAAGCTGACGCCCGAGGCGCAATCCGCCCTGCGGCACGCCTGGAAGACCTACGCGCCGTACCGGGGCGATACCGAGAATCACTGGCTGCTGTACTACTCGTGCCTTTACCTGATGGCCCAGTTGTGGCCCGACCAGCCCGCGGACGCCTGGTACACGGGCAAGAGTTCCGCGGAGAACTTCAAGGAATCGGAGCGTTGGATTCTCCATTGGATGGACCTGACACGGAGCAAAGGCCAAGGCGAATACGACGCTACGCATTACCTCGGCGTCTACCTGCTTCCGCTCTCCTATCTGGCCGAGTGGGCCACTGACCCTGCGATGCGTCAGCGCGCCCGCATGATGCTCGAGTGGGTGATGGTGGACTATGCCGCCGACAACTTGAACGGCCTCTACGTCGGCGCGCACGCCCGCACCGACGACCGCAACGTGCTGGAGAAGTGGTATGGAGTCGGCTCCGATTTTGGCTGGCTGCTCTTTGGGCTTGGCAGGCCGCTGCCCGGCTACAGCTATGGCGCCTACCACTTCGCCGTCGCTTCCGCCTATCTGCCGCCGGAGGTGATCCACCGCATCGCCACCGATCGCACGCGCGACTACGTGCACCGCGAACTGAAGCGGACGCGGAATCGCTGGCGCTACGAAGATGCCCGCAACGCGGAAGTCTACAAGACCACGTATATGCGCCGGGAGTACGCCGTTGGTTCGGACCAGGGTGGCCTCTGGCAACCGGCGCAGCATCACTCGTGGGACGTCACCTGGGCCGTGCCCGACCCGCGCGGGGTCCACAACACCCTGTTTTCGATGCACCCCTACTCGAGCGCGCGCGGGTTGCAGACGTACTACACGCCGATGCCCGACTTCATCGTGGAGGCCATCAGCCGGTTCCGCCCCAGCTACGATCAACCGGACAAACTCCTGGGCGGCTCTCCCTACGAACAGGTATTTCAGGACCAGGACACCGTGATCGCGCTGTACAACATCCCCCCGGGAACCCGCTGGCCCCACATCAACGGGTTCTTTTCGAAGGATCTGGCCAGGCTGGAGGAGCATCCCTCCGGCTGGATCTTCTGCCAGGGTGGCGAAGCCTACATGGCCTATCGGCCATTGGCTCCCTATGAATGGCGGGCCATCGATTACCACAATCTTCTGCCGGTGAACGAGGGAGGCAAGCGCCTGTCGAGTCCCCACCTGAAGAATGGCACGGTCGTGCAAACAGCCTCGTCGGGCGAGTTTCCGGATTTCGGCGCCTTTCGGAAGGCGATCCTGGCGCTTCCGTTCAGCAGCACGCTGGATCCTGTCCCCTCTGTAAAGATGAGGACGCTGCGCGGGAAGGACCTGGCGTTCACCTACGGCCAGCCCCGTGACTGGAGCGCGTGGAAGATGTTCGATTCGCCCTATGTCGAGTCCGCGCGCGGCAGCCACGTGCTGGTGCTGCGGCACGGTTCGTTGCGCCGTGTTCTGGACTTCAACAGGCTGACCATCGAGTGAGCAACCCGGCCGAGAACCAGGGCGCGACAACCACGACACTTCCTGGCGGCAGTGCGAACGCAAGCCCTCCCTTGCGGTCGGGCCTCGGATGACCCACACCTTATCGGCTGTTGCGAATGTGCTGCACGATGATGTCCGTGAACCGGCGAACGAATTGCTGACCGCTGTTCAAAAGATTGTCACGGGTCATGTAGTCTTCGACGATGTCAGGATGCACGCCGATATTTTCGACGTACGGAGCCACCGGATAGCCTTCCACCTCGACCGGGTTCTTGCGGTTCATCATGCCGATTGTGATGCGGCCCGTTCCTTCACTGTACGTCGTCAGGTCCCACCCCACCGTCCCGCCGCCGAGACCGGAGGTGCGCATCCCAAAAACGACCGCGCGGCCCGCATCCTGAATCTGGGCGGTAAAGGCCTCCGCGGCCGATGCCGACGTTTCGTCAATCAGAACCATCAGCGGCCTGGAATAGCCGACGACATTGCCCCGCGAGTCGGTGAACGGATCGAGTTCGAGGCTGATCCCACAATCGGGCAGCGGTCCGGTGCGTCCCCGATTTTCCGAGTAAGCCTGCTTCACGTCGGCGACGATGGCTTCGTAATAGGCGATCTGCCAATCCGGCAAACGCAGCGACTTCAACGCTTCCAGCCTGTTCAGATAGCTTTGGAGGATAAAGAGGTTCACCCGCCATTCCGTCCCGATCGCGCGGTGATGGTACGGAATCAGGAGGCTGGCCGCGTCGGTGGTATAACACGGATAGCCTCCGCCGTTGCGCATCACATCGACCACGAGGCCGTCGGTATTGCGCTCCATGTAAAGGACCTCGTTGATGTACTGGGAGAAGGCCGCATCGGGGTTGTCCGGGAAGAATGTGGGAATGCGGATATAACCGACGCGCCAGCCCTCGGAGACGAATGTTCCTGAATAGAAATAGTCGAACGGACTTCGTCCCAGCCGGGTGGTGAAACCCTGGGGCAAGCGCCAGACCGGCGGAACCGTTTCATACCCGAGAATCGACTCCGGCCGCTTGGATGCCCGCATCAAAAACCCGAGCACATTGGGCAGAAGGCGCGGGTATTCGCCCGGCGTTTCGGCTTCGGCCGCGCGAGCCGAGGGTTTCGCGGTTCTCCGCGGCGAGGGCACGGGCCCAACGGTGAAAATCGGCGTCCCCGTTTTCACCCAGGGCATCGAATAAGTGGCCGTTTCCCCGCTTTGCCGCCGAATGACGACCTGCGCGCTCTCCCCTAATTCCACGGCGCGGGGAATCGCGGATTGAGGGCGGATGGTGATCAGGTTGGCGGCAAAACGCCGGGTCGCGCCAGCGTGAGCCGAAGGGGTATACGGCGACAACTCGCGCAGCCACTCTTCCACCGGGCGTCCGTCCACCGAAATGAGCTCGTCCCCGATATCGAACGGATATTGCGCGATCGGCAGACGCGCGCGGCTGATCTGCTCCACCAGGGCCTTGCCGTCATAGAGGTCGACCGCGAAGCCGAGGCGCGCCACGAAATCGGTTTCGAAATTGAAATTGGCGTGGCCGTCGTTGAGCGAACCAACATAAAGTGTGCACAGGTCGAGAAACTCCAGATCGGTCCGGGTCGCGCGGACGCGTTCCAGCCAGGGCTTGAGATCGTACAGGTCGAAATTCTCCACCTGGATCTTCCACTCGTAGGGCGCGTAATTCTTGGCGAAAAGGCCGGCCAGTTGTTGGAAATCAGCCAATTTCTGATCCATCGTCAGCTGCGCGGAGGCGACGGGATGGAAGCTTAGGAAAAAGAGCGCTGCGGCGAGAAACAATTTCATTGCAGGGTTCCAATGGCTTCAGTGTAACGCCATTCATTGCGAAGGCGGCTTCGAGTCGATCGGGTCGGCGACGCCGTTGCCGTTCGAGTCCGGGAACGCGGCGAGAAAGCGATCGTCTTTGGAGGAAATTGTCGCTATGAGAATGAGGGCTGTGGGGTTCACGCTCCCATTGTGGCTTTTCGACGCCAAAAGAAGTAGGCCGGAACGCCGCTGGCAACAATGAGGGTGCCGACGAGGGACGAGCCGGGCCGCGTGACGAACGTATTGATCACGAACCAGAGAGCAAACGCCACGAACAGCAAAGGCGCGAGCGGATAGCCCCACATGCGGTACGGCCGTTCGGCGTGAGGCCGTTTCTTGCGCAGCACCAGCAGAGCGAGCACCGCCATCGCGTGAACCAACCACGAGGCGTAGAGCGTGTAGGTGAACAACGTCTCATACGAACCGGTGATGGTGAGCAACGCCGTCCAGATCCCTTGAATCAAAATGGCGACCGCGGGCGTGCGGTACCGGGCGTGGACCTCGGCCATGGACCGAAAGAAGAGTCCGTCGCGGGCTTGCGCGTAATAGACGCGGGCGGAAGTCATCAGCGCGCCGTTACCCGCGCCGGCGCTCGACAGAACGATGGTCAGGGTCACCAGGGTTGCGCCGAGCGGGCCGAGCACCTGGGCAGCGGCGTGGGCCGCCACGCGCTCCGTGGCTGCAATGACGTCGATGGGCAGCACCCGGAGGTAGGCGATGTTGGCGGCCAGGTACACACCCATCACGGCAATCACGCCGATGGCCAGAGCGCGGGGCAGGATCCGCTGCGGATTACGGACCTCGCCGGCAATGAAGGCGACATTGTGCCAGCCGTCGTAGGCGACAAAGCAGCCCATCAAGGCCGCTCCGATCGTCATGGCGGAGATCCCGCTCGATGGAATCGACCAGTCGAACGGGCGGGGATTCGGCGTGATGAACGCGCAGGAAATCACCAGCGCCAGCCCGGAAAGCTTCAGCACGGTGAAGATCAACTGCGTGCGGGCGCCGGCGCGTACGCCCCTGTAGTTGACGTAGGTGAGCGTAAGGATCAGCAGGATCGGCGCCCACCGGGTCACCCCGGGCACCGTAGGGAGGAGGTAGCTCAGATAGATCGAAAAGCCAACCGAAACCGTGGCGATCGCGCCTGAGTTCACAACCAGGAAGTAGGTCCAACCACACAGGAAGGCGACCAGCGGCCCATAGGCTTCGCGCAAATAGACGTACGGTCCGCCCGAGTTGGGCATCATGGCGCCGAGTTCGGCGTAGGCGAGCGCGCCGCACAACGAGATCAGACCACCGATCAGCCACAGCGCGAGAATGAGCGGCGGGGAGGGCACCTGGCGGGCGATGGAGGCCGGCACCAGGAAGACGCCCACGCCAATCATCGTGCCGATGACGACGACGGTGGAATCGAGAAGCCCAAGCAGGCGGGGGAGTTCTTCGGCGGTGCGTGCAGGCATGCGGGTAATTGGACAATGATGTCATGGATCGCGCGGGCGTGGGGCGCGAAACCGGGCGGGCGAGAAGTATTTTTCCGGATAGTAGTCGGGGCCGTCGAGACCGAGGATCTTCTGCACCACGTGACGCGCTCCGTTAAACGAGACGCCCGACCCCGAGCCTGCCATCCCGCCCACCATGTACATTCGCTTGCCGTCCATCAGGCCCACCAGGGGGAATTCGTCCGGCGTGTAACTGACGGTCCCGCTCCACTCATTCGATACATGGACCCGCCGGACGTTGAACAGCGGCCTGAGTTCGGTGAGCAGGAAGCGGGTGATGAACCGGCAGGGCTGATTCCAGCCCGCTTCGTGATCGGGAACGCGGGTCGCATCGGAACCGAACAGAATGCCATTGCCGTGACGGCCGTAGAAAGCGCGGTCACCGCTGATGCCGACGCCGCCTTTCATCGTTCCTCCGTCGCTTTCACCAAAGGCCGCCTGGGTCTGCATGGGGATGATCGTGTCGTGGAACTCCGGAAAGAGGGAGGGCGTGTGAGACTCGGTAGCGTTGACGACAAAGCGCGCCCGGACGATGCCTCGGGACGTATGCACGGTGTAGAACTCGCCGTTGTCTTCGACACGAAGCACCTTGGTTCGCGTGAAAAGCCGCACGTGCGGCGACCGCAGAGCAACCCGCATCAGGCCCCAAACCCATTTGGCGGGATGCCAGCAGGCCGCCCCAATCGAGAAGCCGGCGGGGCGTGGGGTCTTCATGCCGGATCGGCGAAAGACTTCCTCGGCCGGAATGCTGGTCCAGTCCGTAAAGCCTGTAACGGCAGCCATCCGGGTGGACGCTTTCAGGCGCTCGAGACCGTTCTGCCCGGCCGCCTGCACCCAGCCCTCGCGCGTGTAATCGCAGTCGATGCCCTCGCGTTCGACGGTCTCGGCGATCATCTCGGCATTCGCGTAGGCCGCCCGGCAATAGGCCTCGGCAAACTCGTGCGCCAGCGCGTCGCGCTGGGCCTCGTCGAGGCCGGGCCGGGTGCGCGCGAGGTAAGGAAGAACGGTAGCGTGGACATAGTAGTAGTAGCGGCCCATCACGATCAGGCCTTCGTTACGGCCCGCGGAACCGCTGGCGACCCCGTTCATCTCGAGAACCAGCAGCGGTTCGGTCCCGTGCTTCGACCAGTGGTAGGCAGCGGCCGAGCCGATCATGCCCGCGCCGATGACCACGACTTCCACCCGGTCGGGCAAGTGGGCGTCCGGGTCGGCCGCGAACGGATGATTGTCGAAGGGATCGGGTCCGGCGAGCCAGATGGGCGTTCGCGAGACTGGGCGCGCGAGCGTGGCCCACGGCGCCGTCTCCGGTATCTGCCGCCAAATCAGGGTCAACGACCATTTCAGGAACAGGAAAAGCCGTACCGGCAGCGAGCGTCCCGGATAGAAGCTCTGAATCCAGGTGCGGGCCGCGCGGAAATCGTGACGGCGCAGACCGCTGAGCACTTCGGCGACGGTTCGCACCCGGGTGAAGAACATTAGTCTACTCGCTCGCCTCCAGCACCCAGCCGCTATCCCGCCACTGCAGGATGCGCTCGTCGCCCATAGGCGACGGAGGCGGGAACAGCGCGTCAAGCTGCGCCTGATGGTGAGGAGGAAGGGTGAGGGCCACCGCCCGGACGGCTTCCTGCAATTGTTCCTCGTTGCGGATTCCTAAAATCGCCGACGCGACGCCGGGCCGCGAGAGGACCCAGGCGACCGAATACTCGGCCATGGTGGCGCCGGCCTCTCCCGCAAGCCGGCCGAGTGCTTCCAAGGCCTGGTATTGGCTCTCCTCCAGCTTGGGGATCCATCCCGGCTTCTCGTTGCCGCGAGAGCCGGCGGGCGCCTCGTGGCCGCGCCGGTACTTGCCGGACAGAACGCCGGCCTCCAGCGGCTGATACGGGACCATCGCGATCCCATAGTGGCGATTGCAGGCCGCCTGCTCGAGTTCCGGGCCGCGGCGCATCAGGTTGTATTTGGGCGAGGCGACGCGCAGAGGCGGTCCGCCTCCGGAATGCGCCAATTCGGCCGCCTGCGTGATCCGCCATACCGGCCAGTTGGAACTACCGACCGCGCGCACCTTGCCGCTTTGCACCCAGCGCTCGCACACGCGCAGGAAATCTTCCATCGCGGTACCCCCGTGCCAGCGATGCGCTAGAAACACATCCACGTGGTCCGTTTGCAGCCGGCGGAGGCTCGACTCCAGTTGGCGCTCCAGATGCCGCGTGGACAGGCCGGCATCGAGCGGTCCGGTCCCCGCGGGGTTCCCGAATTTAGTGCAGATCACCGCCCGGTGGCGGCGCCCTTTCAGGGTCTTGCCGAGAATCGTCTCGCTGACGCCGCCGTGCGAGCCCCAACTCCGGTCGTATCCTTCGTACACATCGGCCGTGTCGAAGAAATTGATCCCGAGGTCGAGCGCGGCCGACACCAGCCGCTCGCACTCCTCTTCGGTGAGCGGGTTGCCGAACGTCATGGTGCCGATGCAGATGCGGGGAACGTGAATCCCCGACCCGCCGAGTGTGGCGTATCTCACTTTTGATTCCTCTTTCCTGATGCTGTCCTGGCTTTACATTGATCCGTCATCATGAATATACTCACGTCTTTGGCATGGGCATCCTGAACTCCGCCGATCTGCTTGTAGTTGCGTTCTATCTGGTAGGCATCACGATTGTCGGCTCGCTGTTCTACCGCCGTCATACAAACACGGAAGAATACTTGCTTGGAGGCAAGGGTGTCAACTGGCTGGTGGCGGCCATGTCGATCATCGCGGCCGACACGAGCGCCATTACGTACCTGGGCCTACCCGCCTGGTCGTTCACGCACGACCTGAAGATGCTGGTCGCCGGCGTCACGGTGATCATGGCAGTGCCGATCGTCGTGCGGTTCTTTCTTCCCATCTACTCCAAGGGGGGAATTTACACGGCGTATCAGTACCTGGAGCAGCGCTTCGACATCCGGGTGAGGATTCTCGCCAGCGTGTTCTTCTTGCTCATCCGGGGGGCGCACGTCGCGGTGATCATCTATGCGCCTGCCCTCATGATGGCGGAACTGATGCAGGTACCGCTTCTCTACTCGGTGCTCGGCATGGCCGTGCTGACGGGATTCTACACCAGCCTGGGAGGCATCAAGGCGGTGGTCTGGACCGACTCGATCCAGGTCATCACCGTGATGGTCGGATTCACCGCGGTCGCTGTCTCGGCGCTGGCCGCGGTCCCTGGCGGGTTGGGCGAGGTCCTGCGCACGGCGGGGGACAAGCTGGTCTTCTACGACTTCTCCTGGCAGCCGAACACGATCGACAACAGCTGGCTGCTGCTGATCTGCTACACGCTACTGAATGTCCAGGCGATGAGCACAGACCAGGCGGTCCTGCAGAAGTACCTGACCACGCGCTCGGCCCGGGAGACCACCAAGTCGCTGCTGCTGTACGGGCTCTCCAGCATTCCGCTGTTCCTGCTGCTGTGCTTCCTGGGCGTGATCCTCCACGTGTTCTACGCACAGCATCCCGAAGTACGGGCCAGCCTGAAGAACCCAGACGCGGTGGTGGCCCATTTCGCCGCGACGCAGTTGCGCGCGGGGTTAGCCGGGCTGGTGGTGGCGTCGATCTTCGCCGGCTCGATGTCGACGGTCAGCGCCAGTCTGAACTCGCTGGCGACTTCAACTGTGATCGATTTCTACCAGCGCCTCTTCCGGCCGGGCATGGACGACCGGCATTACGCCACGGCGAGCCGGTGGGCCACCCTGGGCTGGACCGTGCTGGCGACCGGCGGCGCCCTGTACGCAGGCAAACTGGGCGCGCTGATTTTCGCCTTCACCAAGATTCAGGGCGTGATGGGCGGGGTGATCCTGGGGATTTTTCTCTCGGGCATTCTGATTCGCAAAGCGACTCCGCGCGGGGTGCTGGTGGCCGCGGCACTGGGCCTGGCCGCCGTGCTGAGCGTGTCGATCCTCACCCAAACCGCCATGAACTGGTACGTCCTGATCGGCTGCGGCGGAACCATGGCCGCGGCGTGGGGGTTGACGCTGGCCGCCAGGGAATCGAACGCCTGACGGGTTCAGCCGCTGGATACTTGCGCTTCCTTCCGGTACTTCTTGCAGACAAACTCGCTGCCGATTCCCGAGATCAGAAAACGCTCCCGGACATTTCAGGGCACAACAACCGCGAGCGCGCCGATGCGTTGGAAATCGGTATCGCTGCTCACGAGCGTTGCACCGAGGGCGAGCGCGGTTGCAGCGATCCAGACAGACGCGGATCTTCTCGCATCAGAGCGCTGATCGCGTTCGTATCGAGCAGGAAGTTCACAGTCGAATCAATCCGGAAAGAGATCGCGCGCCTGGACGGGCATCCGGCCCGCGGCTATGGCTGCATCGAGTTCTTCAACATCCGAAGCGTCGAGGTGAGGCGGCTCCCCCATGGCCCGCAAGACCGCGGCGGCGGAACCGGGGCGATGTTGCTCATGGCACACGTTCCACAAGCGAACGTAACCGTTCAACGGCGAGTTGCTGCACGCTCTTGTGCTGCGCCGCCGCGATTCCCTCGAGGCTGCGTGCAAGGTCGTCTGGGACTTCGATGATCAGGCTTGCCATCGGTACGTGCCCCCGATCCTATTGTGCATGCCGAACCCACGAGGCCTTAGAACTTCTTCAGTTCGTCCATCAGCGCCTGCAGCCCTTTGCGCCGATAGAGTTCGGCCAGCCGCTGCTCCTCGGCCGAGGGCGCGACAATGCGCAGGAGTTGATGGTTGGCGAGCGATCGCCGGTCCGGAACCCACACATTCCCGTCCGCGAACTCCACCTGGCTGACGAACCCGCTCATGCTCGCCACCGTCACCGGCTCTTTTCCCGATGTCGTGAACCGCAACCGCGATTCCTGCGAAGCGCGGGCGGAGGCGCCCGGCGCCAGCGGCTCATGGCCGCCCGGAATGGAGGCCGCCCAATATGCCGTTCCCTTGGGGTCGCGGACCAGCCACCCGATTTCGAAGTGCCGCACGGCCTTCGCCGAGCGGTTCTGCACGTCAATTCGCGGAGCACGCGCTTCGTTGCCGTGAACCAGGGCCACCCCCTCGGTCGCCGCTACCGGCGCGTCCGGCATGTCCAGGAACGCAAAGCGGACCTGCCGTTCGTTGGCTGCCGAAGTCACGGTACGCCCGCGCGCGACCTCCACGTCCACCCGCGGCCGCTGGGCCTGCCGGTCCAGGCTCGCCAGCACTTCCTGCTGCAGTCCTTCGTGGCCGCGCGACGCCAGCACGCTCTTGAAAAACAGCCGGTCGCGCTGCGCCTCGGCTTCCCAAACCAGCATCGCCCGCCGCGAGTCCAGCCGGTTCGGGCCGTAGAATGAGAGATCGTTGAACAGCACCCCGTCCAGACCGACATTGATGAGCGGGCCCGCGCCCGCCGCCAGCGGGCGCAGCAAACGCAGGTCGATCCGAATCGGGAAAGTTGCCCCCGGTGCGACGTCCAGGCTCGGCACCGCCACCGAGGCTTTGCCTCCGGGAGTCACCTCCTGGGCCGCCACCAGCATCGTCACCGCGCGCACGCGCCGCGCCGACGTGTTTTTCAGCGTCAACAGCATGCGCAGGTCGAGAATCATCGCTCCGCCGCGCGCCGTCGCGCGCGACTGGCCGAGATCCGCCTGCATCACGGCCAGGGGCGCATCGTCGGCCAGGTCGATCCTCACCGAACTGCGCGGATCGAGCGGCTGCTCCTGCGCGAGGGCAGCCACGGCCACCAACAGCCATCCCAAGCACCACTTATTCACTGGACACCACGCTTTGAATCGTGACGTAGCCGTCCGCGTCGATATAGCGGGCGGCCATGCCGCCATCGGCAGCCGCGGAATACGTCACGCCCGATCCCCCCGCTTTTCCTTGTGCGGCGCCGCGTTCGTGCACCAACCCGATGGCCCGGCCGCCTTCGCTCATTTCGATGGCGCCTTCCACCGCCGCGATCCGCATCCCGCCGCCGGCGGCGGGAGAGACACGATGGGTCGCCCTCTGCCACCACACCAGCCCGACCACCAGCACCAGGGCGGCCGCGTACGCCGTCACCATCCGCCAGCCCGCGGGCACTTCGCGAAGACTCCTGGCAGGACCCACGCACTCGCCAGCCTCCAGCCCGAGGTGGATATTGGCCTCCATCTCCGCCGCCAGCCGATTCCATTCCACGCCCGCCAGCGGATCGCCGGACTTCACCCGCCGGCGCGCTTCCTCAAACTCCGCCGCAACCGACGCGCACGGCGCGCAAACGGCCGTATGCCGGCCCACCCGCCACTGCGCCAGCCAGCCCAAATCCCTGCCGGCGAACAGCGCCAGATCCGATTCTGAGGGATGATGCGTCATGGCCGCCTCTTCAGCAGGTACCGCCGGAACTTCACCCGCGCGTTGGCAATGTGCGATCGCACCGTCGCTTTGGAGCATTTGAGGTGCTCGGCCACTTCCTCGGCGGGCAGGCCCTCCACGTCGCGTAGCAGCAGCGCCAGGCGTTCGCGGTCCGTCAGACGTTCCAGTCCCGCTTCCAGGTGTTCTCTTTGCTCCGTGCGCAGCAGAAGCGACTCCGGGGTCTCCCAGGAGTGCTGCGGCGCGTCATTCAACTCGCACAGGGTCGCCCGTCCCCTCTTCCGCAGGAAATCGATCGCCGTATTGGTCGCGATACGCGACAGCCAATGCGTGGCTTTTTCTTCGTCCTTCAGTTGCTCGGAACGTTGGAGCGCCTTGATGAACGTTTCCTGGGTTAGATCCTGAGCGTCGGCGGCGTTGCCCACAATCCGGTAGATCTGGACGAAAATGCGGCGTAGGTTCTCTTGAATGAACCTGTTACGGCGTTCGATCTCCGCCGGGGCGGTGGTCGTTATCGGCCGTTCGTCCGGTGCCATCGTCTCGACCCCGGGAATAGCGGACACCACAAGTCGCATCGGCGCTCCATATGGGTTGACGCGCCGGTTCTCCAAACGTGGAGAACAAAATCCGCTTCCCGCTGCCAGTATGCCACTACTCTCGCGCACATGGGGGCAATCTGCCCTCCTGGTGTGTCACTTACCTACAGGTTAAGCAGATTCTCCCCTCCCGGAAATGGGGTAAAACCCTAAGCGGCCTTTGACAAGATTGCGTTGGTTTAACGGTTTCTGTCTTATTGCAACTTCAGGCCCGAAGCCGCACTATCAAGCGACGTGGCAAATGCGCACTATTGGCAACTTGGCACCGTGGCAGCGCTCGGTCTCTGCCTCGGCGGTGCAACCTACTCCCGTTGGGGACTCGAATGGGAATATGCCTCCGATCTGCCGGTGTCCCTGAATTGCCAGGCAACCCAGGTGTCGCTGGCGGAAACCGGGACGGCCTCCGGCGCTCGCCGCGAGGGCGGCCGCCTGCTGGTCTGGAACTGGGCCCAGGCGGATGGCGCCCTGCGTTGGCACAAGCCGGTGTCGCTGGCCGCCCTGGATACCGACTCGCCCGCGGGGGCGACCGTCGCCCTCTCCCCCGACGGGACCGCGGTGGCCTGGCCCGCAGGCGGGTCTCTGAGGGTGGATCGGCTGACAGCGGACTCGAAGCCTGGCTCGTTTACGTTTGAGCGCCGGCGGCCGGTAGCGAGCCTCGTGTTCACCGGCAACAAGCGCCTGGTGGCGATGTCTCGCGACGGCCAACTCGATCTCTATCAACTGCCGGGGGGAACCGTCGTCTCCTCGGCCGCCGTCAACCTGAAGCGGCCCTCCCGGATGCTGGCGGCCGGATCGTACATCGCCGTGCTTTCCGATGCCTCGAGCGAAGTGGTCACCTACTCGGCCGGCGATACGGGCCGCCTGTCCATGATCGAATACCGCAAGTTCGATGGCCCGCTCTCGAACGCCGCCCTCTCCGATGCCGGTCGAGTCGCGGTGGCGGCCTCCCGCCGGGTGCTGGAGCGGAGCGAGGCGATGCAGGGACCGGGCGTAGTTCGCGCCATCGCTTACAACGAAGCCGGCGAACTGCTGGCCGCGGGCGAATTCGAGGGAGTGTACCGGCTTGCGGTCAAGCAGGCGCCCAAACGCATCGCGGCCGCCCCGGCTTCCTCCGTCACGGCCCTGGCCATGCGCGGTCCCACGTTGGTCGTCACCGGACCCAAGGGCGCCTCGCTGGCTCATGTGCGCGAGGAATTCAGCGTCACCATGATGGGCTACGCGATCCCGGCCGTGTTCGGGTTGTTCCTCCTGGTGGGACTGCTGCGGGCCTACCTGATCGCATCCGCCGCCGAGGAGGAGGAGCCGCTAGCCCGGCCCGAGTCACCCAACGCCGCTCTCCCGGCTCCGGAACCTCCGGAAGACCTGTTGCAGGCCTGCCGCGCGGGCGAATGTGTGCTCTACGCCGGGGCCGGCCTCAGCGCCAGTGCAGGCCACCCGGTCTGGGACGAGCTGGTCCGGCGGGTGCTCGTTTGGGCCGGCGACCAGGCGATCATTCAGGGGCCTTTCCGCGATTCCTGCTTCGCCGGACTTGAGGATGGCCACTCCGGGGAGGTCGCCGACCGCATCATCGCTGCCGCCGGCGGCCGCGACAAACAACTGCGCCAGTTCATTTGTTCTCAGTTCGAGACCAAAGAAGGCCCCCAAGGCATCTTTGTCTCTCTACGCCAGATCCCCTTCGCCGGCTTCATCACCACCAACTACGACCTGCACCTGGAACGCGCCTTTCCGCAAGTAGTCGGCAACATCTGTTCGATATCCGACAGTGCGGCATTGACCAGGACCGACCTGGGCCGCGACCGCTTTCTCCTGAAACTCTACGGCTCGGCCGATCGGCCGGAGTCGGTGCTGTTCAGCCCCAGTCAATACTCGACGGCACTGGCCGACAACCCCGGCTTGTTCGAATTCATGGTCCGGGTGCTCACCTCGCGCAGCGTGCTGTTCCTGGGCGCAAGCCTCGACGGCATCGAATCCACCCTCCGCGGCGTCGCCTTGGAGCGGCCGTCCAAACGGAGTCATTACGCCCTTGTTCACGTCGGCGCTGAGCAATGGCAATCGCGCGCGGAGACCTTGAAGCGCCGCTACGGCATCACGGTGATCCCCTATCTCGCCTCCGATTCCGGACACCCGGAAGCGCGCGCCTTCATCGCCGCACTCGGCGAGGCCTGCGGCCAAACGGCAACGCCCCCGGCCGCTGCCCCAACGGTGCCGCCGCCCGTCGACATGAGCGCCTCCATGGTCGGCATTCTCCATTACGCCCGTTCCGCCGGCTCGCCAAGGGACGTGCCCGGTCTGGTGGCCGCGAGCATCGACTCCGCCCTTCATCCCGGCGCGCACTTTATCCTGACCAATAGCGGAGTCGCCTGCGGCGACCTGGCCGTCGCCTCCTCGGCCGGTTCGACGTCGGACAGCTTCCGGATTCCTTCCGGCGATGCGCTCTACGTCATGCTGGCTGAGCGCAAGTGCGTCCTCGCGATCGATGGGACCCTTCTGGCGGGATTGGAAGAGCCGGGCGCAACCTGGCTGGCAAAGGAGAACATTCGCCTGGCCGCCCCCATCCTCGGCGAAGGCGAGAAACTCATTGGGGCCCTCCTGCTGGCTGAACGCAACGACCGCGAGCCCTACGGCCCGCGCGAGATCCAGGTGGTGGAGGCGGTGGCCGCGCAGATTGCCGTTATCTACGAGAAGGCCTGGCTCCAGGAGCAACTACGGATTGAGCGCTCCAGGAACGAACCCGCCGCCGCGCACGAGGAGCCCTTCCTGCGCCGCATGATGCAGTGTCCGGAGTGCAACCTCTGTTTCGACTTCGACGCGACCGTCTGCCCTCAACACGGGGAAGTATTGCACTTCTCGCTCCCTATCGAGCGCGTCATCGACGGCAAATACCGCATGGAGCGCCTGCTGGGCTCGGGCGGGATGGGGGCGGTGTTCGAGGCTTCCGACCTCCGCCTCGGCCGCCGCATCGCACTGAAGATCCTCCTGGGCGACGTCTTCCGCCACTCCAACGCCCTTGAACGGTTCTCCCGCGAAGCGCAAGCGGCCGCCCGGCTGAACCATCCCAACATCATCCGCGTGTACGATTACGGCAGCATCGGCTCGACCGGCGCCTATCTGGTGATGGAACTCATTGATGGGCTCACGTGGCGTTCGGAACTGAAGCGCACCGTGCGCATCCCGCCCCACACTCTGGTGGATTGGTGCGATCAACTCCTCGACGGCATCGGCGTCGCTCACGAGGCGGGCATCGTGCATCGCGACCTGAAACCGGAAAACGTGTTCATCGGCGTAGCGTCGAAGAACACGTCTCTTCTCAAGATCCTGGATTTCGGCCTCGCCAAAATGAACCTGGTTGACTTGGCCCAGGCCCCCAACCTGACCATGCCCGGCAGCGCGTTGGGCACCATGGGCTACATGCCGCCCGAACAACTGGCCGGAGGGCGCGCCGACGAGCGCAGCGACCTGTTCTCCATCGGCATGATGGTGATCGAGTCGTTGACAGGAGTGGGCCCGCGCGAGATCCAGTTCCGGGGCGATCCGCTCAAACGCGCGCTGCGGGACCGTTTCGCGGCCGCCGACCTCGAACGGACGGATCGGTTGGCCGAGATCCTCGACCGGTCGATCTCGTTCGCCCGGACGCCCCGCTATGCGATGGCGCGCGAATTCCACGCGGACCTGATCCCGGCGCTGGCCTCCGTCTGCACGGTGGCGATGTCGCGAGGTTGA
>JBJXGR010000245.1:0-22729 GCA_046160045.1 Bryobacteraceae bacterium | reverse complement strand
GTGTAAACCCGCGGGAACCGCGGGTGTAAACCCGCGGGTGCAGTGAAGGCGGATGTGAATGAGCGCCCCACGCAACCCGGCCGATCGCTGCCATGAAGCCTTCTGAGCCGCGAGCGTGAGCGAGCGGTGGCGATGCATGTTGACCGGTGAGGAGCCACCGCTCCCTGACGGTCGCGGCTCGGAAGAACCCGCGGGTTTGCGGATACGATACAGCATGCGCTGGCTTGGGCTGCGTTTGCGCTACTGGGGCTAAGGAACCCAATGCTGAACGAGGCAGCGGGCCACCGCATTGTGGCCAACCGTAAGAAGCAGTGGGCAGAGTACAGGCAAACCAAAGAAGCCGCCTTGGGTAAACCTATGCGACGAGTCCGCGCCCATTCCCGGTATTCGGAAATCGGCTAAAAAGATCCTCGGGAATAGTTTCGATGTGGCGGGAGAATCCTGTCCCGGCATCCCGCGGAAGCGGGCGTAGCACCAAAAAAAAAGCGATGAGGTAGTTCAAAGCGCGGGTTGCCCACGGGCGCGGTGAGGTGTATGTTCAGGATGCGGAGAAGCGGATGCTTAAAGCTGTTTCCGCCGCATCGTTCGCGCTGCTTCTGGCCTGCAGCACTGGCACGTCACAGGCGACAACCGCGCATCTGGAAGGTGTCGTGCAAGACCCCTCTGGCGCAGTCGTTCAGGGAGCCAAGGTCTCCGTGATCAACACTCGAACGCAGGCACGGGCGGAGACTCTGGTGAATGCGCAGGGCTTGTTCGTCTTTCTGTCATTACAGCCTGGCGCCTATACGCTCAGCGTGGAGGCGGCGGGGTTCCGCAAAGCGGTGGTGTCCGGCCTCGAGTTGAACGTCGGAGCCACGGTATCCGAGACGATCAGGCTGGAACTCGGCGAGGTCACGGAAAGCGTGACGGTGGCGGTCAATGAAGTCCGCGTCCAGACTGCTGACGCTCAGATTGCAAGAGCCGTCACGCTGCGGGAGATCAACGTCCTTCCGCAGCTTTTCCGCCTGCCGATGGCCCTTGCGCTGTTCAATCCGGGTATGCAGATCGATCCTGCCGACTGGTCAGCCTCTCGCGTGAACGGAACCCGGCAGGGATCCAACAATGTCAGGCTGGACGGCATCGATGTCAGCGATACGGGCACGCCGCGGCTGCCCTTGATTAGCGCGTCCACCAATACGGATTCCGTGGAGGAATTCCGCATCATCACCCACGGAGGCAAGGCAGAGTGCGGCCGCAGTGCCGGCGCCCAGGTCGCGATTATTACGCGCTCGGGCTCCAACGCCTGGCACGGCAACGCTTTCGAGTACCTGCGCAACACCGCGCTCAACGCCAACGGATTCTTCGGCAACTTCTCAGGCCTCTCCCGTCCCGCGTTCCGGCAGAATCAGCTCGGCGGCTCACTCGCCGGGCCCATTCTCCGCAACCGCACCTTCATCTTCGCCAACTACCAGGGCAAACGCACCACCCGCGAACTGGTGGTCAACCGTCTCGTGTTGACTCCGGAAGCCAAGGCCGGTCTGTTCCGCTGGAGACCTCCGGGAGGAGCTGCCGTCCAGAGCTTTGACATCGTTCAAAACGACCCCCGCGGTAGGGGCATCGACCCGGCGGTCGCCGCCAACCTGGCACTGCTGCCCGATCCGAACAATTACGACATAGGCGACGGCTTGAATACCGCCGGTTTCCGCTTCAACACGCCTGGTTGGGGCGGGTCAGGCGACGACTACGATAACCAGTACACCCTTAAGGCCGACCACAACCTGTCGGTTACACACCGACTCTTCCTGCGGTGGAATTGGGGGCGCTCTCGATATGTGGACAGTGTCACCGGCAATGAGGCACGGTACCCGGGACAACCGGCTGGCGGCGTTGGAAACCTCCGGCGCAACTGGTCCATCGGCTCCGATTGGACAATCACGGCGCGGTTGGCGAACGAGTTGCGCGTGGGTGCCAGGTCGTACGCCTCTGACTTCCGTCGCCCGGCGCGCCTTGCCGGTCCCATGCTGCTGGCCAACTCCTGGACCGACCCGCTCAACCCTGCCTTCGGTTCGCGCCGCAACCTGCCGATGAGCCAGATCACCGACAACCTGACGCTCGTCCACGGCGGGCATACCTTCAAGGCCGGCGTCGACTGGCGCTTCACCGGGCAGTGGAACCACAACGATGCCGGCATCTGGCCCAATGTAACCTTCGCCGGCACGGATGGTAATGCCCCCCCTGGCGACATCGGCCCGTACGGCGCCGAAGTCATCTCCGCCGCCGACCGCCAGCGGTTCGAGAACCTTTACAACGATCTGCTGGGACGCATGAACCGTGTGACACGGACCTTCTACAGCGATCTGAAGGAGTTTCAGCAGGCCGGGACTCCTCGCCTGCGCGACCGCCGGTTCCATGAGTACGCCTATTTCTTTCAGGACGACTGGAAGCTCCACCCACGGCTCGTCTTGAACCTTGGTCTGCGGTACGAGTTCTTCGGGGTGCCCTTTGAAACGAGCGGCCTCGAAGGCACGCTGGACAAGGACGCGCTGATCAATTCGGCCGGTCGCATCGCCGACTTCACCGTCCAGCGTGCCAGCCATTTGTACGGCAACGACTACAACAACTTAGCTCCGAGGGTCGGGTTTGCCTGGGACATGACGGGAGATGGCAGGACGGCCCTTCGCGGCAACTGGGGCGTTTTCTACGACCGGCTCATCGGGGCCACCGCCACCAGCGTGGACGGGAACACGCCGGGTTTCGCGCTGCCTATGAACGCTTATCCGAACCGGCAACCTGGTTCCGACGTTCGCGTCAGTGACGGGATTCCGCCTCTTGAGCCGCCCGCCGCTCCGTCGCTGCGCCTGACAGCCAGCCGCTCCACCGATGCCTTCCTGTTCGCCCCCGGCCTTCGCACCGGATACGTGCCACACTTCAGCCTCACGCTTCAGCGCGAGATCTTCCGCAATACTGTCGTCGAAGCCGGGTATGTGGGCACGCATGGCGTCAAGCTGTTCATGGATGTCGACATGAACCAGCCCCGTGTGTATGAGGACTTTCTCTCCGCGTTTCGCCAGCTCCAGGCCTTTGTGCAGCGCGGGACTCCTGTTCCCGCCTCGAACACTCTCGTCCGGATGTTCGGTTCAACGGCGGAGGCCATTTCCCGCGTTGGGGCCGGCATCATCACGCAGGGCGCGGTGGGCAGCGCGGCCGATTCCCTGGATCGCATCAACTACTCCCGCTATCCGAGCGCCGGGCTATCCGACTTCTATCTCCGCAATTTCCCTCAGTTCAACAGAGTGGTCGTCGGGACGAATGATGGGCGCTCCTATTACGATTCCTTTCAGTTGAGCCTGCGGCGGCAGGCCGGCGCTTTGAGGTTCGTCGTCAACTACACCTTTTCGAAATCCATGGACAACATATCCGTCGATGGCCAGGGTTTTACGAGCCCCATCGACAATTTCAATATCCGGCTCAACCGCGCCCGAGGTGACTATGACATCCCGCACGCGTTCAACTCGAGTCTGATCTACACGCTGCCTATCGGCAAGGGGCGCCCTTTTTGGGGCAGCCCTCCACGCTGGGTGGACTTTGCGTTGGGCGGCTGGGATGTCGGCCTGTTGACGATATGGCAGAGCGGCCGGGTGCTCACCTATTATTCCGGCCGCCCTACCGGTCCCACCACCAACTTCAGCTACGCGGATTATTCAGGCGACCGTAATATCGGCCACGTGATGCGCAACGGCGATGGTATATATTGGCTCACTCCGCAGGAGGTCGGCCGGTTCTCCTACCCCTCAGCGGGCGAGATCGGAACAGGTGGCCGGAACGCGTTTCGAGGCCCTCGCTTCTTCAACGTGGACATGTCGCTGGTGAAGAAGTTCCAGATCGGCGAGCGGCGCGCCGTCTCATTCCGGGCGGAGGCTTACAACCTGTTCAACAACGTGAACTTCGACGCGCCAAACGCCAACCTGGCGACGCCCGCCTCTTTCGGCAAGATCGCGAACGCCGTCGGCAACGCCCGCATTCTCCAGATGGCTTTGCGCTGCGATTTCTGAACCGGTCTGCCGGCTACCGGAAATTCTCAACCATCTGCAGGTCGCCGTGGTCGTTCTGCGCCGCCACAAACAACAGCCAGCGATCGTCCGGCGCTACGCTCAGGCCCTGCCAGAACATCGTGTCGATTCGGTGGATGCGCTCGGACTTGCCGGTGGAAAACCGATACAGCCAGAGCTCAAACCAATGTATCGGGTCGGAGGATGAAGCGTAGTAGATGCCCTGCGCGCCCACCGTGAAATTCAGGTATCGCCGTCCGTTGACGGTGAAATTGCCCACCTGCGCTTCCTCACCACCTCCCGCTGGCACTTTCCATACGGTCCCCGGCGGCCCTTGCCTCCCAAAGTACACCATCGCGCCGTCCACCGACTCCACCGGGCTGATGCCGCCGCCGTTTGTGACCTGCACGGCTCCGGTTTCCGTTCCATCCGCCGGCGCCTTCCAGACCTGCAGCGAGCCGGTCCGGTTAGACGAAAAATAGATCGACCGGCCATCGCGAGACCAGCTTGGAAAGCGATCCGTCGCGGGATGTCGTGTCAGCCGCCGTGTCACGCCGCCACCTGCCGGGACCGCACAGATATCGTCATTATTTTCGTTCCGGCATTCGAACACCATCTGGCTCCCGTCCGGCGACCAGCGTGCTTGGCCCTGGTGCAATCCATACGCGCCTGCGATATCGAACGCATTGGAGCCATCCGAGCCCGAGACCCAGACTCGCCAACCTCGCGCGCGGTTCGAGACGAACGCGATTCGTTTTCCGTCGGGCGCGATCTCCGGAGCCAGATCAGCGCCGCTGGACGGCAGAACGCGGCTGAGGCTGTTTCCCCCCGGAAGCTCGATTCGCCAAATCCCCGGGTTGGTACCGCTATCCGCGTAGGCCAACCGGTCGCCCCGGGTCGAGATCGCCCACTGAACACCAATCGTCCCTACAGATCCGACCGGCGATGCGGGGCGGGAGCCGTCCTGTGGAACCCGGAGCAGCGTCCTCACGCCGTCCCGCATGGCGAGGTAAAGCACTTCACGACCGTCGCCCGTCCACATCGGGTTTGCGGCGCCGGAAGGCTCACTGGTGAGGCGCCTGGGCTCCTCTGCGGCGCGGTAATCAGAACCGAGCGGCAGAATGAAAATGTTTGGGGCTCGTCCTTCGACGCGCAGGAAGGCAAGCCTCCTGCCGTCCGGGCTGATAGCCGGGCAGCAGTCCCCAACTGCGCCGGTGCGTGGCCGTGTCAGCGGCCGGACCTCCAATGTCTCGACGGACGCGAGCGCCAGTCCGGCTGCGGCATCAGGAGTCGGCGACGGGGTGATGATCCATTTCCCATCCGGCGACCAGGCCAGGCCTGGAAACTTCTCCTCGGATGGGACGGGACAGCGGAATTGCAGGATCTTCCGTTCCGCGCCGCCCAGCGCCGGCACGGTCATCACATCGACGTACGGCGTCCCGCGCACGAATCGCCAAAACGCAATCAGGCGCCCGTCAGGCGACCACGCAGGCCAACCGTCCAACCACGGATTCGTGGTTAGCCTGAGCGGCTCACCACTGTCCAGTAGTCTGACGTAGATATCGAAACTGTCCTGCTGTGGGCCGTTCCAGGCGAAGGCGATTTGCCGGCCGTCCGGAGAAAAGGCGGGGTGCCGCTCCTGCCCGGGATAGCTGGTCAGGTGAACCACCCGAAGCGGGGGCGAAGGCGCCTGCCGTCGCACAAGTTGCCAGACGCTCGCACCTGCGGCAGCCAGCACGACGACCACACCAGCAACCCAAAGCACTTGCGACCGCGTCAGGACTGGCGCGGGACGTGCCGGTTCTTCCTCCACTGCGGGCGGGGGTGTCTCGCGTAGCCAGGTTTCGAGTTCCGCCCTATAGGCGTAGACCGGATTGCCCTTGAGCCGCCCGGGCGCCCGCCGATGGACTGGGAGCCCGCCGGTTTCCTCCCAGCGCTGCACGGTTCGGACATCCCGGTTCAAGTAGCGAGCGATTTCTTTCCAGGAATCCAGGCGCTCGCTGGGAAAGGGCACCGCCTTTGCCGGCTTCGGAGGCTGTGAACTGGGTGTAGCCATAAGCCAGCCCTTTCATCCGAATGCGCTTACCTGATTTTAGGTCAGCCATCGGCCTGAATCAATCCTAGAGACGGTGCGCCGTGGCGAGAAACGTCACCGAGGCAATGCCGTTTCTTGCCGCTTTACCCGGGCCAGCCATCGGGCCATGCTTATTGCGGCTGGAACAGATGCCAGCCTGAAAAGGAGGCAAAACCAACATGCTTTCTGGTTTTACTTTGTACCGCAGGATCGGTGGTGGCAGGTTCGCCATGACGCGCCCAAGTATCTTGTTGGCCCTGGCGATGGTCGCCGGTGCGGCGATGTGCCCGTCGGCTCTGGTGGCGCAAGGCCCCGAGCCGTCCTACTCACTCGAAGGCGCGTGGTTCGGACAGGCCAGCTTCCCCGGCGCTCCCCGCCCAGTCCCGTTCATGGACATCTTCACGCCGGACCCGAACAACCACGGGCAGTCGGGCAGCGTTCTCTGCACGCTGCAAGTGGGCAAGATCCAGAGCCCCATGGGCTTGGTCAGCCTGACACCGACCGGGCACGGAAACTGGGTTCGAATCGACAAGAACAAGTTTGTCTTCACCGTTTGGCGCATTCTGGCGGACGCAGACGGACGGCCCGTGAGCACTGCGAAGTTCTGGGGTACCGTGACAGTGGAGACAAACGATACCCATAGCGGCACGATGAACTTCGAGTATTACGACCAGGACGGGAGCGTCTTTAGGCGTAACACCGGGACGACTGTCCGGACTCGGATCGGAACGTCCCTGGTTGCTGATCCGAACCCCATACCTGTTGCCGGGAACGCCTTCCTTGGATCGACCACCATCAGTTGGAGTGCGCCGGACGCGCAGGCGATCGAGATTCACATCGGTAGCCCGGACGGCCCGCTGTTCGCCAGCATGGGCAATCGCGGATCGGCCCAAACGGGCAACTGGGTGCCCGACGGCACGACTTTCTATCTCCAGGATGTCACCGGTGGGAAGCCCCTGACCTCGGCCAATACGCTGGCTACACTCGTCGTCCACTTGCAGAAGAAGTAACCAGCGCCTTTGACTTTCTTCCTGTCTCCAACTGGAAATGGCGGGCAATTCCGCGCCCGCCAACCTTCCAGCCAACCGGCCTTGTGGGGCAGGATTCATCCTGCGGCGAGCTTCAGTTCGCCCTTTCCCGTGCCGCCGCAGCCCTCCTCGTGGCGCACACTTCCAGCTAGCTTCGATCCTGTCTATTGCGTCCCCATCATCGAATGGGATCTCGGTGTCCGCCGTCTGACGCGCTTCCCCCCTCGGCACCTCGTACTGCGACCCGGTCGATGCCGTCGAAGGTGAAATGCGGACTCCCGAATTCGGCGTCGACACGCCGCTGGTAGTGGACGCTACCGGCGTGGGTGACGCCATTGTTGACCTGTTAAGATCCTGCTGGAACAAGGCAAACTCGCCGTGGTCGGCGAACTGAACGATTTTGAAGCCCGAGTCTCCGTATCCGGCCAGCCGAGTTGCGGCGCGTCCGGCGACAATGCGCACGATGATTTGGTGATCGCCGTCGCCTTGGCGGCCTGGTATTGCCGCTACAGCTATCCCGATCCTGGCCGCGTGCGTTTGCCGTCTCCCTTCTTGTGGACCCCGGCACGCTCTACGGCCTCGGATGCTCTAGTTCTTCTTCGCCGCGGCCGCCAGCATTGCGATCGCGATCGAGCGGATCTTCGTCGCCGGATCTTCCGCCCTCGACAGCAGGATGAGCGGAACCTTCGCGCCCACCACGATGCCGCCGGACTCGCCTTTTGCAAAATACAGGATGGCGCGATACAGGATGTTGCCCGCCTCGATGTCCGGCGCCAGGAAGATATCGGTGTTTTCGACGATCGGGCTATCGATGCCTTTGCGCGAGGCTGCGAACCGGCTTAGCGGTACGTCGAGCGCGATCGGTCCTTCGATGTAGCAGCCCGTGATCTGGCCGCGGCGGTTCATCCCGGCGAGGCCCGCCGCGTCCACCGTGGCCGGCATGTCCGGATTGACAAACTCCAGCGCGCACAGCGCGGCGATGTTCGGCTTCTCGATTCCGATCGCCCGCGCCACATCGATCGCGTTCCGGCACAAGTCCGCCTTGTGCTCGAGCGTCGGCGCGATGTTAATCGCCGCGTCCGTCATCAGCATCAGCCGGTCGTAGCCGGGAACCTGGAAGACGATTACCTGGCTCAGCAGGCGTCCCCCGCGCATGCCGGTCTCCCGGTCGAGCACGGTGCGCACCAGGCTGGCGGTGCTGATCTTGCCCTTCATCAGCAGGCCGGCTTTGCCTTCGCGGATCAGTGCGATCGCTTTCCGGGCGGCTGCCATTTCGTCGGGTTCGTGGACGATCTGTTCGTCCGGGATGTCGAATCCGACCGCGGCGCCCATGGAACGGATCTTTTCGGCGTTGCCGCAGAAGGTGGCGTGCGCCAGGTTCATATCGCGCGCCTGCTTGAGGGCTTCGATCACGTCGGGATCGTGCCCCGCGGCGACGGCGATTCGCGCTGGGCCCTGCTTCAGCGCGGCTTGAACAATCTCATCAAGAGTGCGGAACATGGTGGTATTTGTCCTGCCGCGAGGGCGGGAAGCGGCGGCTTCGGGCTACCAGGCGTGGGCCGGAGGCCACCGCTCCCTTACGGTCGCGGCTCTGTCTCTACGGTTGCGGCTCTGTTCGGCTTACCGGGCGGCCCCTACGGGGGCGCCGATCACGGCGTTGGCGATCTCGTCGAACTCTTCGCCCGTCAGCAGGCGCTTGCTCTCGATCGATTTCGCTTTCACCTTGTTCATGATGTCGATCACCTGCTCCGGCGTCGCCGTGCGGCCGCGCCGCTCCAGGTGCTCTTCAATATTGGCCGCACCGCTACCCTTGCCAAGTGCGATATCGATCCCCGGCCGTCCCACCAGTTCGGGAGCGAACGGAATGTACTCGAGCGGTTCGGCCACCTTGCAGCGGCGATGGAACATCGACACGATGCCGGACTCGATGTAGTACAGCCAGTCGCCGACGATCGGACGGTTGGGCGGAATCGTGAAGCCGCACAGTTGCTGCACCAGCTTCGACATCTCGTAGAACAGCTCCGTCTTGATCCCGATATCGATGCCGTAGAGGCACTTCAACGCCAGCACGGTATCCTCGAGCGGAACGTTGCCGGCGCGCTCGCCCGTGCCCGTGATGGTCACGTGCGCCACTTCGGCGCCCGCGGCAAGCGCCGCGATCGTGTTGGACACGCCCAAGCCGAAATCTTCGTGGCAGTGGATTTCAACGGGCTTGCCGAGCCGCTGCTTCAGTTTGCTGACCATGTACGACACGGCCGCCGGCGTGCATCCGCCGAACGAATCGGCCAGCGTGCAGGAATCCATGTGGCCTTCACTGGCAACCTTTTCCATCAGGTCCAGCAGGCGGTTGGGTTCGGAACGCGTGCTGTCGATCGTGAAGAACACGGTGTACAGGCCGGCGTCTTTGGCAGCCAGCGTCGTCTCGATCGACGACTTGATCGCCCAATCCATGTCCTTGCCGTAGGCGTTCTTGATGATGTGATCGCTCGATGGGATCTCCGTGATGATGCCGTAGACGCCGCACTCTTTGGCCAGTTTCACGTCGGCGGGCATGCAGCGGGCGAACGAGAAGATCTCGGGGCCCAGGTTCAATTGAACGATGTCTTTGATGGCCGCTTCATCTTCGGCGGAGACGGCGGGCATTCCGGCTTCGATGCGATGGATGCCGGCTTCGGCCAGCTTCTTGGCGATCTGCACTTTTTCGTGGCGGCGAAGAATGATGCCAGTTTGTTGTTCTCCGTCTCGGAGGGTCACGTCGTGGATGCGGATCTTGCCGGGGAAATTGTATTGACTGCGCACTTCAGGCGCGAAATTCCATGGACTCGTAAACCAACGGTCCGTCTTGTAGGGTGTGCTCATGTAAGGGAGTCTCCTCGATGTAGACGAGTTGCGACGTCCTCATTATATCGAAGGCAGCAGGCGGGGTCGGCCGGCGAGATCAACGGCGGATCCAGCGATAGGCGTCGAGCGAGTTCTTCCGGAAGTAGTTGGCGGTCGCAGCCGCTCCTTTGGCGGCAAAGTACTCGCGTACGACTGTTAACGCGCGGCTGTAGGCGGCCAGGCGGTCGCTGACCGGCCAATTACTGCCGTAAATGAGACGTCTCGATCCGAAATTGTCCCAGAGTTCGTCGAGGGCCGCCCGGTAATAGCCGAGATCCGCGGGCGTGCGGTCGCCCGCGCGCCGTAGGACTCCCGAAACTTTGGCATAGACCTGGCGGTGAGTTTTGAGCGCCGCAAACGCCTCCCGCGCCGCCGAACCTTCGGCCCCTCGAGGCCAATCGAGCGGAAGGTGATTCAGGACAATTCGCAGGTTGGGAACTCTCTGCACCAGGGCCAGCACATCGCCGTACATGGCCGTCGATCCGATGGCGTCCAACTCCAGGTTCGCGGCGGCAAGCCGGCGCATGTCCTCGACAAACGCCGGTTCTTTCATGCCCGCGGCAATGCGCGTCGAGCCGACGCGGATTCCGCGGAACAAACGGTTCCTGCGGAAACGCCCCAGGTTCGCCGCGAATTCCGGCGTTCCCGGATCGAGGTGCCCGACCACGCCGACAATCACCTTGTCCTGTTCGGCCAGATCGAGCACCCACTGGTTGTCCTCCAGCCACCCGCTGGCCTCCACGACTACGGTTCCGGTGACCCCGAGCGGCCCGGTGATCTGGCGGAAGTGTTCGGGCAGCGTCGGACGGTAGAGCAGTCGATTGTTCTTCGCAGGCCAGGGAACGCCCTGCGGGCGGCGCGGATCGTAGAAGTGCGTGTGCGTGTCGATGATGCCGGCGGCGGCTCCGGACATCACCGGCGCGGCGGCCAGGCCGCCCAGGAACGTTCGGCGATGCATGAACCGATTCTACTGGAAGGCCCCGGGGCCCTTTCCCATGCCCGTCAACTCTTCTTCTTCGATTCGCCCTTACCGCCCGCGGCCTTGGCGTGCTGCCAGCAGAACTGGCTGCCTTCCTGGGCCTTCCGCTTGCAGCGGTTGCCCTCCTTCGTCATCGCGGCGCACTGATTGGCGGCTGCCGCGGGCTTGGCCGGCGCAGCGGGCGTCGCCTTCTTGGTATCGCCCTTGGGTTGTGCGTACCCTCCGCCGATGGCGAGCATCGCCGCCAAAACGATGTGAGTCACTTTCATTCGGGATCTCCCCTCTGGTGTTCGAAGCCGCTAAGAGTAGCAAAGCTGATTTGCCATGTAAATCAATGGCTGCGTCCGCACAGGCACTGCGGTAGATTTGATGCCGTATGGTCTTCCTCATCGTTCTCCTTGCGTGCGCCTCGGCTCCTGCCGAGGAGTTGTACAACGGCATACGGCTCCCCGCGGAGTGGCCGCCTCGCATCGCGTTCAACTACGAACCGATGGATCCGCCTTACTTGAAGAACCCTCCCGCGGTGATTCCCATCGACGTCGGCCGCCAGTTGTTCGTGGATGATTTTCTGATCGAGCGCACCGGTCTCCAGCGCACCTTCCACACCGCCACGTATCACCCCGCAACGCCGGTGCTGCGCCCCGATAAGCCCTGGGAGCAGGAGGGAACGTCGCCCACCGCGATGCCCTTTAGCGGAGGCATCGTCTACGATCCCAAGGACCAGCGCTTCAAGCTTTGGTACATGTGCGGCTACGTCGGCGCGGTTTGCTATGCCGACTCCACCGACGGCATCCGCTGGCACAAACCATTGTTCGAGACGCGGCCAGGGTCGAACATCGTCATTCCCATTCCGCACGACACCTCCACGGTTTGGCTCGACCACGAGGAAAAGGACCCGCGCAGGCGGTTCAAGGCGTGGCTGTCGCGCCCGATGGGCAGCCAGTTGCTGCCGATGTTCACCTCGCCCGACGGCATTCGCTGGCGCGATGCCGATGCGCGGCCCACGGTCAACATCGGCGACCGCTCCACCGTGTTCTATAATCCCTTCCGCCGCGTCTGGATCTACAGCATTCGCAGCGGTGCGCCCAAATACGGCCGCTACCGCCACTACCGCGAGCACCCGAACGCCGCCGAGGGAACCCGGTTCGGAAAAGACGATCTGGTTCCCTGGGTGGGCGCCGACCGTCAGGACTCCAAACGCTCCGACCTCAACACCGACTGCCAGCTTTACAATCTCGACGGCGTCGCCTACGAGAGCCTGATGGTCGGCCTGTTCAGCATCTGGCGAGGCCAGCCGAAAGACCGCGCCAAGCCGAATGAAGTGCTGCTCGGCTACAGCCGCGACGGTTTTCACTGGTCGCGGCCCGACCGCCGGCCGTTCATTCCGGTCTCCGAGCGCTACGGCGACTGGAACTGGGGCAATGTCCAGTCCACCGCCGGCGGCTTTTTGGTGGCCGGCGACCGGCTGTACTTCTACGTCAGCGGCCGCGGCGGCGTGCCGGGCACCACGGACTCAGGCGCTTCTTCCACCGGATTGGCGGTGATCCGCCGCGATGGCTTCGCGTCGATGGACGGCGCGGGAACCCTGACCACGCGCCCGGTGAAGTTCAGCGGCAAGCACCTCTTTGTCAACGTGTCGGGTGAGGTCTGCGCCGAGGTGCTCGACGCCAGCGGCCAGGCCATTCCGCCGTTCACGCTGGCGAATTGCACCGCCGTCAACGAGGACACGACGCACAAGGAGATTCGCTGGACGTCGAATCTCGCCGCCGTTGCCGGCAAGCCGGTGAAGTTCCGCTTCCACCTCCGCCGCGGCAGCCTGTATGCATTCTGGGTGAGTCCCGAGTCGAGCGGTGCGAGCCATGGCTACCTCGCCGGCGGCGGTCCGGGCTTTACCGGACCCATCGATACCACGGGGCGCTGATTTCTTTTGTATGATGTCTCCTGCCTCCCGGAGACAAAACATGAAACTGATCGCCTTGACCCTATTGACCGGAGCCCTTGCCATGTCCGCCGAACTCGCCACCAAGAAATCGTTGACGCTCGCGGTCGCCAAGCAGATGGCCGCCGCCGCCGAGCAAGAAGCGTCGGCCAACAAATGGAACGTGGTCATCGCCATCCTCGATGATGGCGGCCACCTGATCTACCTGCAGCGCATGGACGAAACGCAAATCGGCAGCGTGGATGTCGCGCAGCAGAAGGCGCAGAGCGCGGTGAAATTCAAGCGCCCGACCAAAGTCTTCGAAGACGCCCTGGCCGGTGGGCGGCAGGCGATCCTCAAATTGCCCGGGGCGATCCCCGTGGAAGGCGGCCTGCCGATCGTGGTGGACGGCAAGGTGCTGGGCGCGATCGGCGTCAGCGGGGTGACCTCGCAGCAGGACGGCCAGATCGCCAAGGCCGGCGTGGATGCTCTGGCGAAGATCCTTGGCCGTTAGATAGTGGCACCGGGCGACGTTGTTAGTCGCCCGGTGCACAAGTCGGCCATGCGACCGATCGCCCTCGCGCTTTTCTTCACCTTCCCCTGTGTCGCGCAGGACGAGGCTGCGGTCCGCCGCGTTGCCGAAAGCAAGCGACAGGTCACCGCCTACCTCGAACGCGAAGCCCGCGCCATCACCGATCGCGCCGCCGCTGAGATCGCCTCTGCCGTGGCATGGGAGAAGGTGCGCGACCTCAGGCTGGAGGAACTACGCGACATGCTGGGTTTGCTCCCCTGGCCCGAGCAGACGCCGCTGAATGTGCAAGTCACCGGTGTGCTCGAAAAGGACGCCTACACGGTCGAGAAGATCGCGTTCGAGAGCTTGCCGAAGTTCTATGTCACCGGCAACCTCTACGTGCCGAAGGCGCGGAACGGCCCCGTGCCGGGCATCATTTACGTCTGCGGGCACGCCTACTCGCCCCACGGCGACAAGGCCAAATACCAGCGCCACGGAATCTCGTTCGCCAAGAACGGGTACGTGGCCTTCATCCTCGACTCCATTCAGATCGCCGAGACCTTCGCGCTCCATCATGGCGTCTACAACCAGGAGATGTACGACTGGTACGCGCGCGGCTACACGCCGGCGGGTGTCGAAGTGTGGAATGCCATGCGCGCCATCGACTACCTGGAGACCCGGGTCGAGGTCGACAAGACCCGCATCGGCATCACGGGCCGCTCCGGCGGCGCGGCCATGAGTTGGTTTACCACCGCGGTCGACCCGCGTATTCGCGCCGCGGTCCCTGTGATGGGCATCAGCACCTACGCCGCCAACGTCCGGGAGAATACGCAGCGCCGTCACTGCGATTGCATGTTCCCCATCAACTCCTGGATGCACGACATGCTGCATCAGGGAGCGCTCATCGCCCCCCGCCCCCTCCTGATGGCCCACGGCCGCAAGGATCTGCTCTTCCCGGTGGCCGGTTACGAGGAATTCGCGGCCACGGCCGGAAAGTTGTACCGATCCTACGGCAAGGGCGGCAACTTTGCCCATACCGTAGTCGAAACCGGCCATGAGGATTCGGCCTTTCTCCGCGAGCAGGCCATCCGCTGGTTCGACAAGTACCTGCTCCACATGCCAGATCGCAAACTGGACCTCGACTACTCGGACGCGCCGGAAGAATCGCTGACGGTCTTCTCCGGCAACCCTCCAGCGGACGCGCAGAACCACCTGGTCCACGAAACGTTCACAGCGCGGCTGAGAACCGTCCAGCCCAACCTGTTCGCTGTCCTGAAGGAGAAAGTTTTCGCTTCGTTCCCCGCCTCAGCGGTGGCTCCGAACATCATCCGGACTCCCCGAAAATCGGGAGACCTGTTTGAGGAAGTCCGCTTCACCTCGGAGCCCGGTATCGAGGTGCGAGCGCTCATGAAGGGCTCCGCCAAGGAGCGAGGACCGGCCCTGCTTTATGTCGCTTCCGATGGCGACGACGCCAAGTCGCTCGCCGACACGTTCCGTCCCCTCGGCGGCCGCACCGTGATGGTGATTTATCCGCGCGGCATCGACGAAATCGGCTGGGAGAAGTCGTTCTGGAAAGATGTATTCCGCAACGCCATGCATACCGGGCGGACCGTCGACTCGATGCGCTTGTGGGACGTGCTGCGGGCGGCCGCCCTTTTGCGGGCGGAACCCGGCGTCGACCCCGGGCGCATCCTGATCGCCGGACGAGGAGTCTCGGCGGGCCTCGCCCTGTACGCGGCGTTTCTCGATTCGCAGATCCAGCAGGTGCTCCTGTTCGATCCGCCGTCCAGCCACACCGAAGGCCCGATCTTCCTGAACGTCCTCCGGTACACAGACCTGCCGGAAGTGGCCGCCAGGCTGGCGCCGCGCAGAGTCAGTTTCTATGCGCGGATTCCTCCGGCCTACGGGTCGCAGCCGCACTATTTCCGGGCGATGAACCTCCACATGGTGCTGGAAGGGCGATACGACCACCGGTTCGCGTCGGGCTGGTAGAAAGCGCTGACTGGCTCCGCACTGGATGGCGGTATCGGGATTTCGCACGGCCGAGGACCAATTTCGATTTCGATCATGGCTAGAGAGTGAAACTTGGGCGGCTGGAGCTAACGGCGTCCCGCCCGTTTTTCCTCGGAGTTCAACGCTTGGTGAAGGAGCATTTTCAGGTAACTCTGATAGCGCAGCCCTTTCTCAGCGGCGAAGGTTTTGGCTCGATCGAGGTCATGCCGGGCCAGCCGGATCGTGATCGTCGGCGATGCTCCAGACTGATTCGCCTGCTGACGGGCCAATCGCGCGACGGTACCCTTGCCGAGTGTCCCTGTGGCCGCTGCCTGCTCGAAGCGGTCCGCGATGAGGTCCTGGTTCTTCGCCCACCACTCGGCTTCTTGCGTCTCGGTCTTGAACGGTGGTTGTTTTCTAGCCATCGTTGATCACATTTGTCGTTCCTTGTAGTAAAACTGAATCAGCCGTTTGATCGGCTCGAACGCCGTCACAATCCGTACCCGATCCTCGCGCCATGTGGTCACCACAAGCAAGACGCGACCGTTCGCTGTTGCTCCAAGGTTGAGGTAGCGTTCCTCCCCCTCGATAATCTCCAGACCGAGGTCTACGGGATCGTTGAGAATCACGTGCTCGGCTTCCTCCGGTAGGACGCCGTGGCGAGCTACGTGGCCGATATTCGCGTTGTCCCAGTCAAACTCGAATCCAGATTCAATCACCTACCTGCCTCTTGAGTGTACCTCCTTTGTAGGTACACTCAGCGCTAGAAGGACACTAACTGGCGGATGATCAGTGCGCCTGACGCCGCCCGATTGCGTACTCGGCCTCCAGCGTCAGCTTCTGTCCCGGCGCGAGCGTCGCTTCCCGCGACCAAAGGCCGAGCGTCACCAGGCTGGCGCCGCGCAGCGACCACTGCATCATACAGCGACGCACCTGATCCTGCCGAAAGCGGTTCACCAACGCCGGAACCGCGCTGCGATGGTAAGCCGTCCATTCGCCGGCAGGGCACTCATCGCCTGTCAAGGTGGCATTCGACGAAGTCTCCTGTCCCGGTTGGAACAGCAGGCTGTCCACCGGATTCCCCTTGACCGGCTTGTAGCGCCAAGCCAGTTGCTGGCCGTCCAGAGTGTCGTTCGGGCTGTAATCGGCGCGTACCTGGATGGCCACCGGCTTGGCGGAATCGCCCTGGTGCGCGACTTCGGTCTCGGTCGCGACCCCGGTCGCGGTCAACGAGACCCGCCGTCGGACTTTCATCCAGTTCAGGGAGCCGGTCATGACCACCGACGAACCCTGTGTCTCCGCTTCACGGTTCCAAGCCACCTCGTAGGCTTTGCCATGATAGCCGTCATAAACCGCGGCCGACGCACCGCTCAGGTCGGGGTATCCGAAACTCCCCGAGTCCGGCACACGCAGAAGGTTGGTTCCGGTCGCCTTGTCCACGATCTCGATGATCCGTCCGCCCAACTCGGGGACGACGGACACTCGCACCGCCGGGTTCTCGATCGTGTAGGCGCGATAGGGCCGAATCCTCTTCTCAAATGCCTTAGCATGCGTGTCGACGCTTCCGCTCTCGCTGAAATACTGGATGCCGAAGCCCTTGGCCTTCTCCACAAATGCGGCGAACCGCGTCTTCAGATTGACCGCGTCGCGGGGGCCGTACGTTCCTGCGCGCAATTCGAATTGTTTGGCGCGCGCCAGTTCGACGTATTCCAGCGACAGGCGAGCCTTGGCGACCCGCTGCCGGATCGCCGGGCTTTCCGCCCTTTGATCCGCGTTGCGAAACAATCCGTCCGCCTGCTTCAGGAACTCGGGGCTCAGGTAGGGCAGGCGCGGGTTGACGAAGATCCAGAAGTGATTCCCCTTCCCCCTGGGCGCAAACCGCACCTGCCGATGGAGTAAATCGAAATACTCGCGCATCGGCTTTGCGGCCTTGCCGTAGTAGACTGCGTGAAAATCGTTGATGTCCTGCTCGGCGTTCGCGGCCGGATTCCACAGCAGCCGCGCCATCATGTACGATCGCAGCTCCGCATTCTCGCCGCCGCCTCCCTGCGCGTAGGCGCCTTGCAGGAAAAGCCCGACCACTCCGTGGCGCTTGTACATCGGAATATCCGCCGCCAGCTCATCGAAATCGGGATAGGGAATCAGGTAGTGCGAGAAATTCGTGTTGTAGTGCCAGATATACAGCCGGTCCGTCATCTGGGACCACGACTTGAGAATATCCACGAAGAGCCGGTTATACGGGCACTGCTCGTAGGGGTGCGCCTCGCACGCCCCGATCGGGCACAGGCGGATACGCACGTTCCGCCGCGGGCGCACGTGCTTGGGCGGGCGCTCCGTGTACCAGTAGGCCAGCGTGTCGATCAGCTTGTCGGGATGCTTCTTCTCGATCTCCGCCGCGAGCTTGTTGACGTAGTGCAGCAGGGGCCCCGAATGCACGCCGCCTTCCTGCTCCTCCACCCGGCGGCAGTTGTCGCACTCGCACCAGCCGGTCCAGTCGTTCTGCGAGACGGAGAAGATCGTGGCCTCGGGATGCTCCCCGATCCACCGCTCCACCGACTCGATGCCAAGCCGCAGGACGTCGGGATTGGTCAGGCACAACTGGCTCTTCTCTTCCCGGCGCTTGCCATCGATCAGAGAGAAATACTCGGGGTGCGATTTGAAGTACTTCTCCGGCGGTATCAGCTGCAAAAAGGAGTGGACGAACGGATAGTATTGCACCTTGCCGCCGGTCGAAGCGTCGAGATGATGGCTTTGGCCGTTCACGCGGTTGCGGGCCGACCAGTCCTTGTCCCAGGCTTCGGTGAAGAAGGTTTCGCGGTATTCAAACGCCGGTTTCTGGGTTTCATCGAGTGCGGGGATGACGAGAGTCGGCCGCTTGGGAATACGGCTGACATCCTTGGCAAACCAGCGGCACCCCAGCTTGTCGAGAAGACCATAGACCCCGTACATGGTTCCTCGCTGCCGCCCTCCGGCGATGATGAGATGCTCCCCGCTGGTCTTCAGCGCGAAGCCCTCGGGTCCGAGTTGTTCATAGGGCAGGGCCGCCAGGCGGTCGACGACGGAACTGCGCCCAACCAGAATCAGAGGACCCGTTGGGTTCTGGTTGTCGGTGACGATGGATAGCGTGGCGCCAGACATTTCGCGCAGAAACTGCTGCAATTCCGCGGCGGCGCGTTGTTCGGAGGGAGAGGCATCGCGCGACAGGCAGATGGAATATTTCGTTTGGCCGTTGCGGGCGATGACGAGCCCTTTGGAAGTATCGGCGGCAGGCGCACTGGTCAAAGCGACGAGCGCGGCCGCAACAAACATTATGGCTTTCACTGGCGCCATTCTAACGCTCGACTCCCTGGGTGAAAAGGAGTAGCCTCGTGGGCAAAGGAGGTTCTTGCCATGGCGGCATCTCTTACCCGGCGCTCGTTTGCGGCGACCTCGACCGCGGCCGCGTTCACGAGAGTCCTTGGGGCGAACGATCGCATTCATATCGGAATCATTGGCGCCGGCGGGCGCGGAAACAATCATCTGAATGAGTTGGCGAAGGACAAAGAAATCAACGCACAGGTGACCGCGGTCTGCGACGTGTGGCGTCCCAATCGCGAGCGGGCGGCGCAAGCGGCGAAAGACGCCTGGGGCGCGGATCCGCGGGCGACCTCCAGCTACGAGGAACTGCTCGGCTGGAAGGACATCGACGCCGTGGTGATCGCCACACCGGATTTCGGCCACTCGCGAATCCTGGAAGCCGCCGTCAACGCCGGCAAGGATGCGTATGTGGAAAAGCCTTTCGGCGTCGAACTGGGCGAAGCGCGGGCGGCGTTTGCGGCAACCAGGAAGAGTAACCGCGTCGTCCAGGCCGGGACCCAATGGCGCAGCGACGGCGTCTACATCACGGCGAAAAACCTGATCGCCGATGGGGCCATCGGGCAGGTGACGCGCGCCGAGTTCTGCGCGGGCTTTTACGAGCCCCGGTGGGCGCGCGACTACAGAGATGTCGTGGAGCCCGATGTCGACTGGAAACGCTACCTGATGCATCGTCCGGACCGGCCCTTCGACGCAAGGCGATTCCGCCAATGGCAGCTGTTCCGCGACTACACCAACGGAATCCCCGGCCTCTGGATGTCGCACTGGGCCAATCTCGCCGGCTGGTACCTGAACGATCCCTTCCCGGTCAGCGCGACGGCGCACGGCGGGGTGTACCTGTGGAAGGACGGACGCGAGACATCGGACATTTTCGAGGCGATCCTGGAGTATCGATCCGGCGTTTTCGTGACCTTCGAGATGCGCCTGACGAACTCCGCGGGAGGCCATCACCGCTGGTATGGGGACAAGGGCACAATCGACCTGTTGGCCAAGACGATCAGCGGGGACGGCTCGACGCGCGCGGACAAGGCCGCCGGTTCGCGGCCGATCCTGCCGGAACCCGTGACGTCGCACCTGCGGAACTTCGTCGACTGCATGCGGACGCGCGAGACGCCGCGGTCGGACGTGACGATGGGGCTCGGACATGCCGTGGCGGGAATCATGGCGGCCGAGTCGATGGAGACGGGACGCCGGGTGCGGTTCGACCGCGACCGCCTGGAGATCGTCTGAACCCGATGCTGACGCGACGCTGCTTTCTCGGCGCTGCCGGTGCGGCTCTGCGGGCCGCGCCGCCGCGCATCCGTTCCATCGAGGTGTTCTCCGCGCCCTATGCGGTCTCCGGCTTTTTCAAGTTCTTTACCAAGCCGGAGCGGCCGTCGGTGCTCGTGAAGATCACGCTCGAGAACGGCGCGGCGGGTTGGGGACAAAGCGTACCGGTCCCCACCTGGAGCTACGAGACCTTGGAATCGGCGCTCTCCACGCTGCGCGAGTATCTCGCGCCGGCGCTCATCGGCCACAATCCCCTGGACATCGCGGGAGCGCACGCACTGTTGCGCAAGGCCATTTCTCCCTCGTTCTCCACGGGAATGCCGATTACCAAGGCGGGCATCGACCTGGCCCTGCACGACCTGGCGGGGCAACTCGCCGGCAGGCGCATCCACGAAATCTGGGGACAGCCCGCGCTCGACCGGATCACGCTGAGTTGGACGATCAATGTGCGCTCGATTGAGGAGACGGAGAAATCGGTTGAGGAAGGACGCGCTGCCGGCTATCGCAACTTCAATATGAAGATCGCGCCCGACGCGAAGTTCGATGTGGAGCTTTGCCGCCGGGTGCGGAAACTGGCGCCGGAAGCCTTCCTGTGGGTGGACGCGAACGGTGGATATGAGTTGAACGATGCGCTGTGGGTGGCGCCGCGGTTGGCGGACATTGGCGTCAATGTGTTCGAACAGCCCATTCCGGCAAACCGGCTGACTGGCTTCCGCGAACTGCGCCGGCAGCGGGCGCTCCCCATTCTGATGGACGAGGGCGTGGTGTCGTCGGTCGAACTGATGGAGTTCATCCAACTCGGCCTGCTCGACGGGGTCGCGATGAAGCCCGCGCGCACCGCGGGGCTGTGGGATGCGAGACGCCAGGTCGAGATCCTGCGGGACGCGGGACTGATGTTTCTGGGCAGCGGTCTCACCGACCCGGACGTGTCGCTGGCCGCGTCGCTGCAATTGTACGCGGCGTTCGGATTGAAATATCCCGCGGCGCTGAACGGTCCCCAGTTTTTGCGAAAGTCGTATCTGCGTTCGCCGATTGAAGTGAAGGACGGCGCGGCCCTCGTGCCCAAGGGCAAGGGCCTGGGGGTGACGGTGGATGAAGACGCGGTGAGGAGGGCGCAATCTTGACCTCAAGTCTTGCCAGTCCAAAGAGGTCTTTTTGCGAGAATGAAAAAGAAAGGAGGGAGTGTCATGGAAAGCTTGACGATCCGGTCTAGGGTTGGCCCTGACGGCATCCTGCACCTCGACGTAACTTCAGGATTCGTGGACACGGAACTGGAAGTGACGCTCACCCTGCAGCCCGTGCCGGCCAACCCTAAGGCGGGGCAGGAGGCACTGGGCTGGTCGGACGGTTTCTTCGGAGAAGTCGTTGGTGGATGGGAGGGTGAGCCAATCCGCCGCGAACCCGAAGGCGACTTCGAAAAGCGGTTGGAACTGTGACCGAGTTCCTGCTTCTGAGCCGCGACCGTAAGGGAGCGGTGGCGTGGCTGGACACCAATGTCTGAATCACCTGCTAAATCACCGGCGGAGGTTGGCCGCTCTTCAAAAGGATCGAGGTGCTCTTTGCTCATGAAATGTGCGCTGCTGGCGGTGGCCACCGCGGCATTCGCGGCGCCGCGGTTCACCATTGCCGAGATCGAGCCAGGTTCTGTCGAGGTCCGCGAGGATGGCAAGCCGGTATTGGTGTACAGCGCGAGTCCCCAACTCAAAGCCGGCGTATCCGAGCGCTACCGCCGGGGATGCTACGTGCATCCCCTGTGGGCGCCGGACGGCACGGTCGTGACGGACGATTTTCCCGCCGATCACCTGCACCATCGCGGCCTGTCGTGGATGTGGCCCGAAGTGTTCTGGCGTGGCAGGCAGTTCGATATGTGGGTCCCGGGCGAACTGCAGGACCGTTTCGTCAAATGGCACGAGCGAAAAGCCGACGGCAAGATCGCCAGTTTGCGGGTGGAGAACGGCTGGTTTCTCGGAGAGCAACATGCGCTGCGGGAGACCGTCGCCCTCACCATCCATCCCGTCAAGGGAATGGCTCGCGATCTGGACGTTGACCTCGAGTTCGCCGCCCTTGACGGCCCGGTGACCCTTCGTGGCGTGACGCCGGACAAGAAAGGGTATGGCGGCCTGGTGATTCGATTCGCTCCGAGGACGGCGACAAAGGTGACGGTTCCCGGCGAAGATGATGCCAAGGATTCCAACCTGCGCCCGCTGCCGTGGGCGGAACTCGAAGGGGTGTTCGCGGGCAAGCGCGCCGGTGCGCGCATCACGATCGACCCCTCAAATCCGGGCTTCCCGAATGGCTGGTGCTTGCGCCACTACGGATTTCTCGGCGTCAACTTTCCCGGGCTTACGGGCCACACAATTGAACCGGGCCGTCCCTTGCGGATGAAGTATCGCGTGACGGTGTTCGCCCGGGGCGAAACGCGGCCCTAGCCTCGGATCCTGGGGCGGCGTCCAGTTCGCCGCCAGCCAAATAGGCGGAGGTGAATATGCGATTGACTCGAAGAACATTCCTCGCCGGCGCGAGTGCGGCTGCCGGCCGTTCCGTCACGATGGCCCAGTCGCTGCGGGCATCGGTGAACTGTCCGATGGAGTGGGCCTTCACGAGCGCGAAGGCGTACGCCAACCCCTTCGCGGAGGTCGAACTCGACGTGCTCGTGCGCGACCCGGATGGCGCGGAACAGCGTGTCCCCGCATTCT
>JBJXGR010000244.1:0-22021 GCA_046160045.1 Bryobacteraceae bacterium | reverse complement strand
CGTTCCTGGTCGACAACAACCTCTTCCTGTCGCCGCTCAGCTTGCTCGACATGTCCGAGGGAGGCGCCTACGTCCACAATCTGATGACCGGCCGAATCGTCAGCCGGCCCGAACCCCGGCGCTCGACACCGTATCACCGGGCGCACTCGACGGCGCTCGCCGGCCTGAACAGCACGCTCGGGGGCGACGACCGTTTCTACAACAACATGTTTGTAGGAAATGGCGGAGCGCCATCCGGCGCCGATGCCAACCCGCTGCGCTTCGGCGGCTTCGGTCTGTGGGTCTACAACCACCGCGAGTCCCCGCTCGCAACGGGAGGCAATGTGTATTTCGCGGGGGCTCGCGCCTATTTCAAGGAGGAATGTGCGCTCGACCGGTCCGGAGCCGACCCGAAAATCGAAGTCGCCGAGGAGGGCGGCCACGTATACCTTCGCCTGAACCTGGGTCCGGAGGTGAGGACGGCCGCGACGAAACTCGTCGATACCGAACTGCTGGGTAAGACAGAGGTTTCGGGGCTTGGGTACGAGAATGCCGATGGCTCGCGCGTAGAGATCGACAGCGACTACTTCGGGAAGAAGCGAAAGCTGTCCGCCCCTTTGGCCGGACCCTTTGAAGACCCAGGTCAGGGGGGCCTGAACCTGAAGGTCTGGTGATCGTGGCCATTCGCCCCAGGTGGCGTCAAGCTTCAGCTTGCGGAGGAACTTGAGTTCCCCTTAATGACCGCATGAGAATAGCGGGGATCGGGCCCGAGGGTTGCCGCAGACGGGCCACCAGCAGCGCGGAGACGTGACCGTGGACGTGAAGATGGACACGGGCGCGGTGACCGAGTCGGTCACCGTGACGGACGCGCCGGTGGCATTGCAGTTCAACACGGCGAGCCGCGACCTGACGATCGAAACGAAGATGGTCCGCGACCTTCCCTCGGCCACCCGGAACCCGTTCCAGTTCGCGGCGCTGGATCCCACCATCCTCAACCGGGGGAGCGCGGTCGAGAGGCAGCCCTACCGCCGCCGTTCGACATCTTGGCCGACTGGCGGCCCCGCCTGCGAATGCGTCAAACTGGAACGAACCATGAGAAACATGAAAGGCAGGGTCGCATAGGGCCATGGCTGCCAACCGCAGGAAGTTCCTCGGCAGTGGACTGATCAGCGCCGCCGGTGCGGCGCCGGCCCAGCGGAAAGGGGCCTGGCGTTGTGTCTACACGCTGGACCGCAAGAGGCGGCCCATTGACGGAAGCGAGAAGGCCCTGGCCGATGCCATCCGCCGCGGCGCCGACCTTCGTATCGCCACGGAGTTTCGCCACAACGAGCACATCGAGCCCGGCGCTCGCAGCGCGGAGTTGATCCGCGAGACCGCCGAGTTCCACGCCACCTACCTGGTTGACGACCGATGGGCGGCAGGGATCATGACCCTTCGCCAGCCGATCAGCCTGCCGGACGGCTTCGGGGAGCGTCCGTCGATGTCGTTATTCCTCTATAACCAGGATGGGCGGCAGGCGATCGCGCGGCCCCACCTGGATGGCCTTGCCGCCGCCGGCATGCTGGGACCGGCGCCGCTCGACGACCACAGCGCCATGCCCAAATATCACCAGGAAGACAACTGGGACGCGGGCACCAACGCTCCTTCCAGCAACTTCATTTACGACTTCGACGTATTCCGCTTCTGGGTGCGGGACGAGTGGGAGCAGGTGTTGGCTCACTCGGCCGGTGGAAAGGTGCTGTCGGGTTCGGTTGACAAACTGGCGCACGAGTTCGAACAAGGACGCGAGATCAAAGTCGCGATCCACGGCCTGTGCGCCGATCTGGGCGAAGGCCCCGGCCACGAAGTGTTTATCCAGACTGGCTCCAGCTACTACTACACCGAGCGCAAGCTCTTCATCACAGGAAGCCATCCGCTGGTACGTGTTCGGCCGGCGATTCCGCTCCGCTACCGGAGCCGCAATTGGGACTTCGGCTGGCTGATGCTGCGAACGGACGGCAAAGTGGTCAGTTGGCTGGTGGACCCTTATACGCTGAAGTTCCGAAAGAGCCAAGGCCAATACCCAATCCGCTGGCTGGTGCGGTGAGCGAAACGGCCGGTAGATGCGGCGTTCATGGTTCAATTGAGGTAGCCCACAGAAGAGGTCAATTGATCGTCATCACCGGCGCGACGCCGAATTGCTGGATTCCTGAGAGCCGGCGCAAGGAGGGCAAGATGGAACGCGATGTAGCCGAACGATTCGAACGTATCGAAGCGAACCTCGTGATGGTCGTCGAGTCCCAGGCCAGTCTTCAGCAGCTCATCAGCGGTCTGGTGCAAACCGTCACCCATTACGTCGATGCCTCCGACGCGCGCATGAAGCGCATGGAGGAGAACCTGGACATGTTGATCCGCGCCATCGCCGCGGAGCATGCCAACGGACGAGGCAAGGCACAGTAGCGATTGGCCGCGGCGAAGTAGTGAATCTGAAATGAATGCTCTGTAGGTCCCATGCCGTTGAAGATGCCCTGGGGCAACGACCCGCTGACGCGCACCGACAGCTCGCTGATTTTAAGGCTTATGCATCGAGGCACCTTGCACGGCGGGACACTGGCCCGGATCGCCAATGCCGCTGGGCGCGTTTTGGCAACTCCTGGTTGTTGCGCGATCGCAAAGCGGTAACAGCGGCGGTTCTTAGGTGATCGACCGGCAAGGTGAGCCCATGGCGACATTCCTCGATCCGGGGTGGAGCGCCTGATCCGGGCTGTGACGGAACGGCAACCCCACGGCTGACGCCGTGGGCATTCGCCGGTCTCCGACCTGGTCTCCGACCGGCCATCCGGATGCCTGACTCGCGTCCATCAAAAAATGCTGTCCCGCACATCCTCATTCGACATCATGCTGCGATACCCGTGGTAATTCCACGCGGGAAGCAGGAGTATGCGCTGCGGCAGTTCCTTCAACACTTGCCGCTTTACCCGGCTCTTCGCGTAGGCGATCTGGTTGAAGTCCGGGTCCAGTTCGGTCAGGATGCCGGCAATCGTGAGCTGCGCTTTGATGAACAGTCCGAATTGCTGCTCCACTTTGTACCCTTCATACGCCAGCAGCCGGACCAGTTCGCTGAGCTGTTCATAGCTTGACTTGACGTTTTTGATGCGAAATACCTCATCGAAAATCTCGTCGCAACGCCGCCGCCTGGCCGGGTCGGCGGGCACTCCGCCAACGATCAGACCGCCGATTCCATTGGCCATCCGTTTCCTGTCTTTGTATTCGAGACCAAGAAACAGTTGAATGAGTTGGCTCCGCTGGCGCTTCCCGAAGCGGCCCATCACACCCCAGTCGAGCAGGGCGATCCGGTACGGGTCTCTCTCGTTGTGAAGGACGTGGAAGACGTTGCCCGCGTGGGGATCGCCGTGAAAAAGCGCAACCTCCCTCGGGCCATAGAGCGGCTCATAGGAAAGCGTGTCGAACAAGCGCCGTGCCATGATCGCGCGGCGCGCGGGGTCTCCTTTGAAGGCATCCGTGATCTTCTCGCCATCGATGAACTCCATGATGGTAACCAGAGACGAACTGACCTCGATCAGCCGCGGAACCTTCACATGAGGGTTCCCGGCATAGTAGGCTACGGCCTGCCGGAGGTGATCCTGCTCCTTTTCCACCCGCAGTTCCTTTTCCCATGCTTCGCGCAGTTGGCGAAATAGGTCCGTGACCGGGACTGCTTCGATCTGGTAGAACTTCGAGTTCCGTTCGAAGAATTCCGTCATCTGGTCCAGAACCTTCATTTCCTCGGGCAGGCCGGCCAGCGCATAGGGCTTCACCAACTTCACCACCACGTCCGCGGCCGACGGTTCGCCCGGGGGGACCAGCTTTGCCTTGATGACTGCGCCGATCGATGCCTCCGCCAACACCTTGCCGTCGAACTGGATCTTCAGCTCCGACACTCTCTGTTCCCCCAGTTCCTTGGTGACCAGAGCCACCAGATCCGCGCGGGAAGTCGTGTGCTGGCTGTTTTCCATCGACTGGAGGCCCATCCGAATGTCGAGCGGGATATCGGGATTTCGGCTCAGCATCTGGGCCAGTTTCTGCAGCGTGGGAATGCGGTCGGCCAGGACGACAATTTTCTCGCCGCGACCGGCATCCGGCTTCAGTTGCGACAGGTTCCACGCCAGATCGAACAGGCGTTCATCCGACAGGTTGCCCAGAAAGAAAACCAGGCCGTCATGCACGATCGGGGTCCACAACTTCCGCGACGAAGGAGGAACTATGTCCATAACCTGCGACCGGAACAACACCTGGTCGAGAAGCGCCCGCTTCTTCGACTTCCAGTCGAGGGACTGGACGAACATCTTGACCTGGTCTTTCGGGATATCCGGGATTCCCTTAGCGGCGGACTCCTCGAGAAGCTTCGAGATAATCTTCCGCGACTGCGGATCCAGTGACTCGAAAAACTGCTGTTGGAGCCGTTTGCCCTCCTCCTCCACGTCGTAGGTCCGATAGAAGTCCAGCGGGGTCGGTAGCCCCAGTGTCGCTTGCTGTGCCCAAGCGGAGGAGAAGGCGGCCAGAAGCCAGAGGACGGCGGCCTGGGCACGACGTTTCATCCAGCAATTCAGGCCCTTCGGATACCCGAAAGGGGCGCCCCGACTGCAGGTCACCGGTTGGGTCGTTGTGTGTCTGGCGCTGAATTCTCGATACGTATTCACAACGGGTCGACCAGGCCAGCCATTGACTCGGAGAGCCGGACGGCTTCAGTATAACTCCCCCGGCTCACACAGCCGGGCCCCCCCCGGGCCCTGGTCTATGATGGTGAGCGCATGGGCTCGCTGATGGCGTGCCGCGAGGGAAGCCGCCGCCGAACCGCAGCGTCGGTAAGGCCGCGGCCATGAGGCGCAGGAAATGCCGCCGGCCGGCGCCGTCGATTGGATCTCCGGTCATTGGACTCACGACTCTTTCAGAAACGGTTCGCTGGCGGCGTTCAATGCCGCGACGGCATCGGCAGGCAATTTCAGGCTAAGCCCACGAATATTCTCATCTACGTGTTGCGGCGTTTCGGCGCCTGCCAGCGCGCACGTGGCTTCGGGATGCGCCAACACCCAGGCGATCAGGACCTGCGCGCGCGTCGCGCCCATGCGTCGTGCGACGCCGTCGAGGGCGGCCAAGACCGCCGCCTTGCGCTCATCGTTGCCAGCGGCCTCGGGGCGGAGCAACCGGCCTTCGTCAAGCGGACTGAACAGCATCAACCCAAGGTGCGCGCGCCGCACCACGGGGAACATCTTCGTTTCCAGGCCGCGATGAATGATGTTGTAGTAGTGCTGAATCCCGGCAATGCGGAACCTGGCTTCCTTGTCCTTCCCGAGTTCCACGAATTCTGAGACCTGCTCCGGACTGTGATTGGACAAACCCCAATAGCGCGTCTTCCCGGCGCGCACCAGCTCGATCATGACGCCGGCTACTTCCGCCGGCGTGCTTACTTCGTCCGGATTGTGGAGCAGATAAAGATCCACGTAGTCGGTCCGGAGCCTTTTCAGGCTGCCCTCGATTTCGCGCTTGGCAAATTCCAGCGTGAACCTCACTTTGGGCGAAGGCGCGTCGCCCACTGGCTTGAGGGCCGGATGCACTTTCGTGCAGAGGATCAGCTCGTGGCGGTGACCGGCGATCGCTTTTCCAAGGGCCAACTCCGAACCGCCCCATCCGTATGCGTTCGACGAATCGAAGAAGTTGATGCCGACGTCAAGACATCGATGCAGAACCGCCTGTGCCCTCTCGTCATCGGGATCGCGCCGGTTCACGCGGAACGCCGTACCCTCACAGATTCTGGAGACATAAAGATCGGTCTGACCGAAGCGGACGCGGCCGGAACGATCGGCTCCCTGAGTGGGCCCTACGCCTGCGATCGCGGCGGTGGCGCACACCTGCAGGAATGATCTGCGGTCTGGCTGAACCTTGCCCGGCTGGCTTGCTCTCATGAGGGCTCCTTTGGGTACATCGTTCACATCATTGGGACGACGAGACCTGGATAGTATCATGACAGGAGATCTCCTGACTTCTTGAACGAATGCTTTCCCGGAATCGGCGGCGCACACTGGAGGTGGGAGCAGGTCCCCGTGACCTTGGCCCACCCAGGAGAACGCAATGAAAAACCTCCCTGCAGTCTACGGTGCACTATGCCTGAACGTCGTGAGCGTTTGTGGCCAGATCTCTCCAGCCCTGGGCTACGAGGACGGCCGGCCCAGGGCGACGCTTCGCATGGACGCCGAAGACCACGGGGTCGTGCTGAGGCATGGGGGCGGTCCCGGCCAGTGTGACCTCCTCGGGGCGCGCGACGTCTGGGTTTGGGAGTCGGCGGGTACCTACTACCTGCACTACGACGCAGCCGGCCCCAAGGGCTGGTTGTGCGCTCTCGCAACCAGCAAGGACCTTTTCCACTGGGTCAAGAAGGGGCCTGTCCTCGATTTCGGCGCGCCCACCGAAGAGGACTCCAAGTCGGCGAGTTACGGCGTCACCTACTTCGACGGAAAGGTCTGGCACATGTTCTACATGGGAACGCCGAACACCTCTTCCGCGCCGGACCTGGTGCCCTATCTTCCCTACTTCACGATGAAGGCGCGCGCATCCTCCCCGGCAGGCCCGTGGAGCAAGCAGCGCGACGTGACGCCCTTCCGTCCAACGCCGGGAACTTACTACTCCGCCACGGCCAGTCCCGGTCACGTGGTGTCGCACCAGGGAGAGTACCTGCAGTTCTTCAGCGCCTCCATCCTGACGGATACCCGCAAGATCAAACGCACGCTCGGCATCGCGCGCACTCGCAACCTGGATGGCGCGTGGAGGGTGGATCCGGAGCCGATCGTTCCGCTGGAAGAACAGGTGGAGAATGCATCCCTGTACTATGAACCGGCGAACCGCACCTGGTTTCTGTTTACCAACCACGTCGGCCTTCGGAGGGGCTACGAGTACACCGATGCCGTCTGGGTTTACTGGACCGGCGATCTGAATCGCTGGAACGCGGCGGACAAGGCGATCGTGCTCGATCCAGTCAATTGCAAGTGGTCGAAGAACATCATTGGGCTACCCTCGGTGGTGAAGTCCGGGAATCGCCTGGCCCTGTTCTATGATGGGCAGGCCGGCGCCGAGATGAGCCACATGCGCCGCGATGTGGGGGTCGCGTTCCTCAAACTCCCGCTTCAGCGCCCCAGGAAACAACGCTGATCACTGACCGGCGGCGGAAACAAACTCCGTCATCACCGCGGCGCGCAGCAAATCCGGCGGCAGCAGTCCCTTCGCCAATACGAAGTCGTGAAAGCGTTTGGCCTTGAACCGGGTGCCCAGCTTCCGTTCGACATCGCGCCGCAGTTCCATCAGGCGGATGAATCCATAGAAGTAGGCAGTCGCCTGGCCTGGCGCGCGAAACGTATAACGCTCCACTTCCTGTCGCGCCATCGCATTCGACAGGACCACGTCCCCGGTGAGGATGCGCATCGCTTCGTCCGGTGTCACCTTGCCCATCTGGAGTTCCGGATCGAGATAGGCCCGCGCCGCGCGCAGCAGCCGATGCTGCAGACAGATGAGCTGGCCTTCGAGCGGCAGGTACGGTTTCATCACTGCCTCCGAGTACAGCCCCCATCCTTCCACGTTGACGCTGTTGAAGGCAAACAGCGCTCTCGCCGTCGAGACGCCGCTTTCGACCATGGCCGCGAACTGCATCTCGTGACCGGGGCGCAGTTCGTGGGCCGTCAGCGTCCACGAGGCGGCGGCGAAGGTGAAATCGTCGTAGCTTTCCACCTTCCCCGACGGATCCGGGATGTTGAGCGGCAACACAAACGTGCCTTGTTCGCCCGTATTGCCCACCAGGCGCGGCGGCTGCATGTTGGGTGCCGGCTGCGCCGCCGTTTCGGCGGCGGTCGCCAGGCGGATGCGAGCCGGACGACTCGGGAGCGACACCAGATCATGACTGCGTACGATCTCTTCCAGTTGTTTCAGGCGCTGCTGGTAGTGCGGCAGGATGCTGTCCCCCACCAACTGCTCGCGTTTCAGCCGGCGGATCACATCGCGGTAGTTGGCCCCTTTTTCCTTCGCCAGCCGCTCGGCGATGTCCGCCATTTCCTTCTGGATCTCCTGATAAGAAGCGTGGGCGATGGAAGCCAGTTGTTGGGGCGGAATATCGATCCCGTAGCCCTTGAGCGATTGAGCATAGATCTCCGGCGGCTGCCGGAAGTCGGAGCGGGATTGAGGCAGCACGTCTTTGCGCACGAACGCATGGTATTCCTTCAGGTTGGTCTTCAGCCGATCCAGAGCGTCCTGGTAGCCGGAGATCTTGTACCTGTCAAACAGCGCGCCGATGCCGCTCAGGAAGGAGTCCGCGCGGGCCAGATCCTGCTCCACGCGGCCGCGAAACGGCCTCTGCAGTTCTTTGTGGCCTAGCCCTTCCCGAATGCGCTCCTCGGCGACGAGCGTGATGGGCCGGAAACCTTCCACCAGTCCCGTGTACTTTTTCAGACGCACCAACGCCGCGCGCCGGCGGATCTTGGGCACCTGGTCGTCCAACAGGGCGCGAAGCCCCTGGAACACCAGTTGCGCGACCGGCCGGTACTGAACCAGGTGTCGCTGGTTCAGCTCCGACGACACGATCTCTTCGTCGATGGAGTTGATCAGGATCTGCAGGTCCTGGCGCACTTGCGGATGGCTCTCTCCGGCGGCGCGCTTTCGAAACTCAGCGCGTAGAACTCCGAGTTCTTTCCTCAGCCGACGTTGCGCAACGGCCGACAGGTCGCTGATCTGCTCGTCCACTCCTTCGACTCCGGCCCGGCCCGCCCCTTCCGGCGAGTACCGGGCCTGGAGGTCGAGCAGCAGCTTTGCGTTCAGATTGCTCTGCTCCACCCAAGCGGGCGCGGCGGCAACGGGAAGGCTGAGTAAGATCAATAGGGCGAGGAAACGCATAGAAATTCCTCCTCAGGATTTTAGGGGTTCGGCGGCTCACCGGCGACAACAGTGCACCGTCTCCACATCATCCTTTCAGGATAGATCGGTCTTCGACCCGCCACGGGAGCTTTGACATCGCACCACCGGTTCGACAAAATCGGGTTTCCCCCTCTTTTCTTGGGGTAGGAACGGTCATCATCTATGGACACGGCGAATTCATCCGCCTGGCAGAATCGGCTTTCCCCTTTGGTTCATCTCACCAACAACTGGCTGAGCCTCGTCGGCGTTTTGCTCGTCACCACGGCCGGGATCTTCTGGCTGTTTCTTCTCCCGCGCACGCTGCAAGGTCACCCGTCGGACCCCTACCTGGGCATTCTGGCGTTCCTCATCCTGCCGGCGTTTTTCTTTCTCGGCCTCCTCATCATCCCGGCCGGCATCTGGCGGAAGCGGAGCGCCGACAAGAGGGCAGGACGCTATCCGGAAAACTTCCCGCCCCTGACCCTGCAAAACATCCACTTCCGCCGGTTGCTGATCTTTGTCGTCGTCACCACTGGCGCCAACCTGGTGATCGCCAGCCACGTGACCTATGGCGCGGTGACCTATATGGAATCGGTGACCTTTTGCGGACAGGCCTGTCACACCGTGATGGAGCCCGAGTTTACGGCGTATCAGAACTCGCCGCATTCCCGGGTGGAATGTGTCAAGTGCCACATCGGCCCGGGCGCGTCGTGGTTTGTCCGCAGCAAACTGGATGGCGTCTACCAGGTGTTCGCGGTGGCGTTTAACATCTATCCTCGCCCCATACCGACGCCGGTGCACAGCCTGCGTCCGGCGCGGGAGACCTGCGAAGCCTGCCACTGGCCCCAGAAATACGGCCAGGAACGGCTTCGCGTGATCACCAAGTTCGGCGACGACGAGAAAAACTCCCGCACGCGTTCGGTGCTGTTGATGAAGATTGGCGGCGGTATTACCGGCGCGGGAATTCATGGCGCGCACTTCGGCGAGGGAGTCCGCATCCTGTACGCGCATTCCGACGAAAGACGCCAGGTGATCCCCTGGGTGGAACACACCAACGGAAACCAGGCCACGATCTACAAAGCCAAAGACCACCCCGCCGATGGTCCGGGGACGCTCCCTGTTCGTGAAATGGATTGCATGGATTGCCACACCCGCCCCTCGCACTCCTTCGACATGCCGGAGCGGGCGGTGAACGAGGCGATGGCCGCGGGCAGGATCTCGCCGGCGCTGCCCGGCATCAAGAAACTGGCCGTTGAAATCTTGCGCCAACCTTACCCGAACCGGCAAGCGTCGGCCACGGAAATCCCGCGCGCGGTGGCAGCCTTCTTCGAAAAGAACCACCCGTCTCTCTATCAGGAAAAACGGGCCGACATCGATCGGGCCGGCCGCGCCCTGGTCGCCATTCTGCATCGCAACATATTCCCGGAGATGAAGATCGGATGGGGCACGTATGCGAACAACATCGGGCACGAGGACTTCCCAGGCTGCTTCCGCTGCCACGACGACCAGCACTCGAGTTCCACTCAGAAGAAGATCACGCAGGACTGCAACGCCTGTCACAGCCTGCTGGCGATGGACGAAGCGGCGCCCAAGATCTTGAGCGACCTGGGCGTTGAGTAGTGGGCAACCCGTTAGCGGGAAAGCCTACCCTTTGTCGGGAATCCAGGCAACCAATTCGATCTCCACGCGGGTCGCCGTATCGGGGAACTCCGCGCCAAGGGCCGTGCGCGCCGGTGGATTGCTGGGGAAGTACGGCGCGTAGGCCTCGTTGAAGGCGCCCTTCTCCGTCTTGACGTCCGCCAGATACGCGGTTACTTTCAGCACGTTATCGAGCGAGGAGCCCAGAGCCTCCAGGTTTGCCTTGTGCGCCTTCAGAATCGTGTGCGTCTGTTCCTTGATGTCGCCGCCAAACGCCAGCGGATCTTTGCGCGCCTCGGCGCGAACGCCGGTCAGGCCGGAACTGAAGAACAGGTTGCCCAGCCGCACGCCTCCCTGCGCCTTTATCTTCTTAGCGTCGGGAGCCGCCGCCGCTGCCGACATCGCGGCCATCGCACCGCCTGCTCCGAGGCCCGCCGCTGTCTTCAAAAGCTTTCGTCGAGAATCTGCCATGGGTTCACCAGTATCAACGTTTCGGGCATCAAGTCAAGTTCAACTCAGGACAGCCGTCAGCCGCCGAGCGATGATTTCCGCTTCGCCCGGCTGGAGCGCCTCCGGTTTGAACACGATCATCCCATCGCAGGCCTGGGTTTCCGAGACGCAAATCGGCGGGTCGCCTTCTTCCAGCGCGATGATCACGTCATTGGCGGACTTGCCGGCAAGGGAAGGGTCAACCGACACCACGGCATTGGGCACCTCTTTGCCGCCCGCTTGCGGGAAGGTGACGCGCACCGACACTCCCGGGAACCCGTTGGCGGCTTTGGCGACCGTGTCCATGTCGTTCCGCCACGCGGCGAGTTCCGCGGCAAAATCGCGCGTCTTATAGAGTTGAATCGCGGTCAGCAGCCCGATGATCTCCTCTTTCCCCGCCTTGAATCCGCGGCCGATGCCGTGGTGCGGCGGGCCCAGCACTTTGCCTTCGGCAATCAACTGACGCAGAGGCCACGATTCCGGGAACACGTCCATGTCCTGATGCTGCAAGGCCGCGGACAAAATCAGGTCGGCCCGCCCGCACAGGATTCCGCTCGCCTGCGGGCCGCGCAAATGCTTGCCTCCGCTGTAGGCAACGATGTCAGCGCCGGCTTCGCTGAAATAGCGCAGATTCGCGGCGGGCGGCAGTTCCGCCGCGGCGTCGACGATGACCGGCAGCGAGTGCTTGCGCGCAATCCGGACAAACGATTCGAACGCGATCGCCCCCGCCGGGACTCCGGCCTGATAGAACATCGCGGCCGTCGTTTCGGTGATCGCGCTCTCTACTTCGTACTCAAATGTGTAGTAGTAATAGCCGACCTCCACAAAGCGTGCGCCCGCCGCGCGCAGGGCGTGATCGTAATCGTTTCGATGCGTGCGGTGGACGATAATCTCGTTCGGGATGCCTTCGGTATCCGGCAGGCGGTTCATGCGGGTGACGTCCAAGCCTGTCAGGCACGCCGCCGTTCCCAGCGTCAACGCAGCGGCCGCGCCGCTAGTGACGATACCGGCCTCGGCGCCCGTGGCCTCGGCAATAACCCGGCTGGCCGCTTCCTGCAAGTCCGAGATGCGGACACAGGCCTCGCCGGCCTGTCGCATGGACTCGACGACCGGGGACGGCAGAACGCCGCCTCCGCATTTTGTGGAGAAACTGCGCGCATTGATGATGCGCCGCACACCGAGGGTTTCGTAGATGCTCATGAGGCGAAAGTTGAAAGTATCAGACGGCGGTCGCGACGGTCAATTGGGCAGCGGCTGCAAAGGATCGTCGATCGGCACGTGGCGCCGGTCTCAGACACAAAGAATGTGCGCCGGACGGGGAGGGGAGCGGGGCGTGAACGAGTCCGGCCACAACTTGCGCGCGTACCAGCAGGCCAGCGCGACCGACATCACCAGGTCGTCGTGAGTGCCGTCCTTGAACGCGCCGAAGCTTTCACGGCCGTTGGGGCGGACCTTGACCTCAAAATTCCTTAGCTCATCGTAGAGCGCCTGTGCCAACGGCAGGCGGCGGACACAATGGAGCTTTTCGCCTTCGAGCAGGACCGAGAGCACTTGAGCCAGTTGTTCTTTCGGCACGTGATGGCGGCCGTTGTGGAGGGTCGCGCTGCCGGTCGACGTGATCGTGACGGGAACCAGGTGCTGGATGGAACCGCGCAGCAGGTCGTACATGACTTCGCCCACGCCGGTGGCGTCGAGGACCAGAGGCGTCTCGAAGCCGAGTTGGGGGGAACGCAGTTCGTGCTCGATCAGGTTCACCAGATCGCGGTAGGAGGTCCCAAGGGGGAAGCGGACGAGACGGCGCACGCACAGGTCCCAATCGATCTTTTGGCAGAAGTAGACGGGATCCCAACCAGAGACGCGGCGGCGGCGTTCGAGAATGGCAAGCGCGGTGTAGTCCTGGCGCTTGCCGAGGTCGAGACCGGCGAGGAAACGAGGTTCGTTCATCATACGGGTTCGGTGTCCTCAATGAACAGGGAGTCGAGGGCGCGGCGGGGGAACAGGCCTTCGCTCAAGGGGACAAACTCGCAGCAATACTCCTGCCGGTACCACCATTCGGAGATGGCGCGGCGCTCTTCGTCGAGGAAAGACTGCGGAATGCGCGGACATTCACTCGCCGGGACCGAGTGAGTTTGCCAGAGGCCGGAGGTGTCGCGGCAGGCTTCGAAGAAAAAGCCGCGTTCGCCGGCGGGGGTGCTGAGGGCGAGGAGGTCGCCTTGGGAGACGGCGAGCATGGGGCGGAAGGCGTAGTAGACGAAATAGGGGATGCGGGCGGCCTCGTCGAGGATGAGGAGGTCGACGGAGGAGAAGCCACGGGTGGTCGCGTCACGGGCGGGGACAGCAACGACCCGCGAGGCGTTGGGGAGCATGAGGGAGTGGGGGTTGTCACCATCGCCGCGAGGGCGGAAGCCGAGGGTACGGACGAAGGAGCGCATCTTGCGGAGGAGTTCGCGGGACTGACGGAGGGCGGGGGCGACGATGACGGAGGTATTGCCGGGCGGACTATAGACCAACCGGTGGACGGCCAGGATAGCGGCGAAAGTGGACTTGCCCAACCGGCGGGAGCGGCGCGGGTGATTGGAGGCCAGGACAGAGACTACCCTGCCTGACGCCGACCCCGCCGGGGGAACCGCAACTCACAGACTCTCGTGCGTCGGCCTCGGTCAGTTGCTCCCGAACGCACGGAACGTCGCGTACGTCCCGTGCCAGTGGTCAGATTGCGGACCCATGAAAGCCGGACGCCGGCGCGCCCAGGCTCTCGTCGGAAAATCCGCAAAGGGGTTGCTGTCGCTGATTTTCTCACCCATCTCCACAGACACTACGGCGACGTCATTGATTGGTATATGGACTTCTTTGCGCCGAAACCGGTTCAGTGTGTCGGGACGCGTAACGCCATCCCGCGCTGTGAATGTCCGGACACTCTTACGGCTCCCCAGTGGCGAGTTCATGCACTTCGCGTGACGTGGAGGGCTATCAAAAAGCTGGACGATTCGATACTCGTCTCAGCAACGGTAGGCGTCGATTTGTTGTCCAACGGTTTCACACTGCGTTTCGGTCAAGTTCACACCGGAGGGAAATCCCGGGCCCATGAGGTTATGACGGTCAGCCTCATCACGAAGTCCCAGGGCATGTCCAGCCTCGTGAGCAGCGATGTTGGGATCCTGGGCGAACGAGCCCGGGTCAAGGACGCCGAAGCCGTAGGCCACACCGGGGGGTGTTGAGACGTACGTTGAGCCGATGCGACCGTCATGCCAGTTGAGGGGCGCGATCAAGAAATTAATGCAGCGCGCCCGCTGGCAAAGGTCGGCTCGAAGCACGGCCTCCTGTTCGGTAGCGTTCGTGATCGCCCCGTCCGCACCGGTGGCGGGAACAATCGTAGCGGTCCAATCAGCGACACTGATTTCGCACTCCCTACGATCGACACGAACATAGGGGCAGCACCGCTCAACGTTTCCAAGCTGCCCCAGAATCTCGCCGATCCGCCGTATGGCGTCGCGAGCTGCCGTTAGCGTTCCGGCGGCTGTTCCCGCCTGGTACACAAGGTTCACACAGATGCACTTCTGGTTTTCACGTTTTTGCTTCACGCACATCTCCCAAACCGGCGTATCGGGCGACATAGTCACCGACAGGTCAAAACAGGTCTGACCTTCGGCGGCGCAGTCCCAGACGATATCTCCGATGTGAAGACCCTCGGGGTAATGGGATGCGTCGATGAGCGGGTCGGCGGAGAGAGCAACGGCAAGACTGCCATTTGTGACGGTGTGCTGAATCTGAAGGCCGGGAGACGCAGTGGGGTTGAAGCCAACGAAATGGACCAGATCGACGGGGTAGTGCAGCGTGATTTTTGCCTCGGCGATTGGGCGGTTGGCTGGTGGCGCCCAATACAGCGGCGTCTGAAAGCGCGTACCAGTTAGAACTACGCCGGGGTCGGCGAGCCACGACGAGGCGAAGACGATGGGTATATCGCGGCGTAGATCAGAAGTACTGTCGGACAGCGTGACTGTGAACTCACTGTATCCGGCAAGTCCGAGCAAGAACCGTATCTCGTCACCCACGACGGCTGATGGCGCCAAGATGGCGCCATTTCGCTCGGCGCGAACGCGGTGCGGGTCCAGCGGATTGCCGTACTTGTCCTCGATGCGCGCACGGAGGAGTAACTCCGCATAGGGTTTGGCCTTTCGGGGGTCGGCATCTCCTACGAGCGTGAATTGCGCCGCTGGGCCGGGAAGCGCCTGGATCGAGACTGCTGAAGAAGCGCGGGTCTGCTTGTCATAGGCTACAAGGGTCCATGTGCCAGCTCGCTTAACCAGAAGCTCGGCCTCATATAGCCCTCCTCCCAGTTCGCGGACTGTGCCCGTAACAACGACGCTGCGACCGTCCTGCGCCTCGACAGCAATGTCTGCCCCGGTGACTCCGTGCTCGTGGTGATCGAGTGCGGACAAACGAGCCCGGACGATGCCGGGGTCCGCAGGGAAGGTGGGCTCAGTATACACATAGATGCTGTGGGTCGTTCGGTCACTGTGCCCTTCGAAATATACGACCCGCTCCGCGTCATCGACGAGTTCCGCCGCCACCAATGCCGTACCGCGACGGGTGAATTCTACGCCGATCGCGGCACGCCCATGCTCATCTGTGTTGACCTGGGCCTCGCGGCTACCGCCGGTTAAGCGTAGCGAACCGCTAAGCACCCGAAAGCGCACCGGCGCTCCCCGCGAAGGCTGGTTCGTGCCGGCCAGAGAGGCCACGACGACACAAGACTCGGCCTGCAGTTGGCCCACGTCGACCGCAAACCGAATGGCTCCTGCACGCTCCAACACGATTGGGCGTCGAATGCGTTTTAGCGTTTGTTGCAGTTCTTCGATGAAGTGCCGCAGCAGTTGTTCAATCCCATTGATGGCATCTATAGTTCCTCCAACCAAGAATTTCGCGCAACCAGTGATGTCATGACAGCAGAGATTCTACCGCAAACGTTTTCTCTGCGTCCCGGCAGGTTCGGATTTCTCACAGATCCTGGTACCCCCGCCGATGCATCCTGCTCCGTACTTCGGTATATTCGCAGGAAACCAGGGAGAGGAAACGGGAAACCTGGGGACGCGTTTCTGTATTTTCGGCGAGACTCTCCCCGCTACCCTGCGCTAACCCCACTACTTCCAGAGGATGCCCGCGTGTTCGTCCCTCGGCGGAAACGCGTTGGCCGTCCCCGGTTTCCCAACTGACCTATCGTGACGGTCTGCGCGACATTGAAGCCTGTCTCCGTTCTGTTGGTAGCAAGCTCTACCATATGGGGTTTCACGGCCGCGTTTCACGCTCCGCGCTGGCCGACGCCAACGATGCGCACGACTGGCGGATTTACGCCGACTTCGCTCAGGTGTTGATCGGCGCCGCGCGCCCGCTCTATGCATCGGACCCGATCGGCGTGGATCTCGATCAGACCTTGTACGCACTGGACTCGACCACCATCGATCTGTGTCTTTCACTGTTCCCGTGGGCCAAATTCCGGACGCACAAAGCCGCCGTGAAAATGCACACGCTGCTGGATCTGCACGGCAACATCCCCACGTTTATCAGCATTACCGAGGGAAAAGTGCAAGACGTCAACATCCTCGACGAGATTCTGCCGGAGGCCGGGGCGTTCTACGTCATGGACCGCGGCTACGTGGATTTCTAGCGTCTCTACGTCTTCACGCTCAGTTCCGCCTTCTTCGTCACGCGCACCAAATCCAATGTGGTTCTGCAGCGCCGCTACTCCCGTCCAGTCGACAAGAGCACCGGTGTCCGTTCCGACCACACTGTCATTTTGACCGCCATCGATTCGGCCAAAGCATATCCCGACCAGTTGCGGCGCGTAACTTATCTCGATGTGGAAACCAGTAAGCGATTCAAGTTCCTGACTAACAACTTTGCGCTCCCCGCACTCACCATCGCGCAGATCTACAAGGCACGCTGGAAAATCGAACTGTTTTTCAAGTGGATCAAACAGCACCTACGCATCAAGGCCTTCTACGGCACCAGCGAGAATGCCGTGAAGACCCAAATCTGGATCGCCGTCTCCGTTTTCGTGCTGGTCGCCATCGTTCGGAAACGGCTCGGCCTGGAACTTAGCCTCTACCAAATTCTACAGATTCTGAGCGTGACCCTTTTCGAGAAAACGCCCGTTTTGCGGGCACTTCAGCCTATTGATTCCCAAGATCCGCTGGATGATTCTGGCAACCAGTTGAATCTGTTCGCCTTATAGCCGGACAGTTGTGGCTCGAAAACAGGAACACGGCGATCTGTTCCAGGTTCGGATTCTCCAACTCTTGCATGCGAATGAGCAATCCCCAGCTTGGCCTGTCCCGCGGCCTTCAGGCTCATCTTGTATTGGAATCGCCCGGTTCTCCAGGCTCATCTTGTATTGGACAAGACTGGGTATTGCTAATTGGAACCGGTTGCGGCATACTCTCTGACACTATGTCCGGACCTCTTGACATCTCCCCGTTTCGGCACGGCACGGTTCGAGGATCGGAAGATCCCCGCCGGTCGCGCAGTTTCGAGGGCCGCTTCGGCCGCATGTTCCGCAACCTCCCGCCGGCGGAGATTTCCAGCCCGGCAGCGTCCGATGCGCAACCCCTAGCGGCAGGCAAGCAACGATCTGCTCCGGACGATGTGCTTTCGGAAGAAGGCGCCCTGGACGCCTTGAAGATGCTCGCCGCGGGAATGACCACTCGAGCAGATGAGGCGGTTTCGGGCGAGGCCGTCCGAGTGGACGTCATGGCCGCCGCTGCCGAGAGAGATTCGGGGATTCCAGCCGGTTACACCTATCTGGGCCAGTTTATCGACCACGATCTCACGTTCGACCCCGTCTCGACCCTCCAGCGCGACAACGACCCGGAAGCTTTAGTCAACTACCGCACACCCCGTTTCGACCTGGACTGCGTTTACGGGCGCGGCCCCGATGACCAGCCCTACCTTTACCAGCGGGACGGCGTGCGCATGCTGTTGGGAGACCCGCTCGGAGAGCCACGCCCGGACGGGAACCTTCCGAAGGATCGCGACGTGCCGCGCAACGCCGAAGGGCGAGCCATTATTGGGGATCCTCGCAACGACGAAAACGTGATCATCGCCCAGTTGCATGCCCTATTACTGAGATTCCACAATCGGATGGCCGATGAACTGGGCGCTCACAAACGCCGGGACTTCCCGGAAGTTCAGCGCCTGGTGCGCTGGCATTATCAGTGGGTAGTCATCCACGATTTTCTGAGGCGAGTAGTCAACGAGACGACTTATTACGAAGTGCTCCCCCACCTGAAAAAGAAGAAGCCCGACCTCCTGAAAGACCCCCCCAAACTCCTCTTTTACGAACCTCGGCGCGAGGCGTTCCTACCGGTTGAGTTTTCCGCTGCTTACCGTTTTGGCCACTCGATGGTCCGCTCGGAATATCAATTGAATGAGAGCCGGGCCAGGTCGGTTGCTGGTCCTTTCAAGATCCTTGGTCTGGATCGAACCGGCCGCCCGGATCTGGAAAACAGTCTCATCGGTTTTCGCCGGTTCAGGCTGGACTGGGCGATTGACTGGGGTCTATTCTTTGAAGGGATTTCCGAAGACAAGCAAGCGCAGCGCGCCAAACGAATCGATACGACGCTGTCAGAACCGCTGAACAACCTGCCCTTCGAATTCACAAAGGACCGGCCTTCCCTCGCGGCGCGCAACCTGATCCGGGGCTGGCGGCAGCGGCTGCCCTCCGGTCAAGCGGTCGCCGCCGCTATGGGTGTCACCCCAATCTCCGACGGTAATAAGCTTTTCGGCCTGGGTCATCCGGCCGGTATCTCGGCGGCATTCAAGGGAAACACGCCGCTGTGGTACTACGTGCTGGCCGAAGCGGACCGGATCTGCGATGGCCAGCATCTCGGTCCCGTAGGGGGCCGCATTGTGATGGAAACGTTCGTCGGCCTGTTGTTACAGGACGGCCATTCGTTCCTGAATAGGGACCCGCTCTGGACTCCTTCGAAGACTTTCCTCAACGAGAAAGGGAAATTCTGGATGCCCGAGCTCGTCAAGGCAGCGATCCACGCATAAGGGAAACCGGACAACAAGGAGCCCGCGCAGCCGGAAGCCCACGGCGAGAGCCGTGGGGGATCCAACCGTGCGGGCTCCATCATCAGGACGTCCTAACTAAAGAGAACGCCGAGCTCGTAACGTTAGTTACCATCGGACCCCCCGCTCGAGGTATTGCCTCCCCCTCCGCCCCAAGGGGAGAATCCCCCATTCACCAACTGGCCGCATTGAAAGTGGAAAGTCCTGCGCTCGGCCTGGAACTCGGGAACAAACCGCTTCGGCGCTTGGTCAATTGACTTTGTGACTGGCAGCGCCGCCGGCGGGTTCTGGAGATTCTTCTTCTGGACCGGAAAGGACACCCCAGGGCCAGGACTGTCGAACGGAGAGGCCGCATCGAACAGTATGGCCGTGTTTGAATTGTTGGCCACGAACCGGATCTTGTCGCCCGGTCCGATTTCTTTGACATCCTGGACCACGCTCGCGTTGCCGTTTGCGTCTACGGTGATCATATACTCGATCAACGCCATGTTGTTTTTGTCTCCTTTTTACTGAATGTGACGGGATACCAACACCTGTTGAAAGCGAGAATCCGCGCGCAAGTCCGCCAAATCCGGAAACCGGTTGAGGCGCCGGAGCGTGTCATCAGGCAAATCCTCGATCAAGGCCAGTGCGCGGTCGCGCTCACCGAGAGCCTCGTAGGTGAGCACCAGCATCCAGCCCACATTGACTGAACCCACCGCAAGTTGCTCGGCCTGTGCGGCCTCTGACTTCGCTCTGTCACGGTTGCCGAGCCGCGCGCACAGATAGGCCAGGCCGGAACGCAGCGCTCCTTCGCGCGGATTTCTTGCCAGTTCGGCTTCTGCCAGAGCCAATCCTTTCCGGTACGCTTCCCTTGCTTCGCCGGGGAGGTTGGCGCGCCGGAATGAGGTTCCCAGGTTGAGATATTGCAGGTGCATCGCCGGACCAATCTCCAAGGCGCGCTTGAAACTCGGGATGGCTTCCAGATTGCGGTCCTGGTACAGGAGCGCGACCCCCAGGTTGTGGTGCGCTTTTGAGGAGTTCTCTTGGAGCCGGATCGCCACGCGCAACTCGTACTCTCCTTGGGCGTAGCTCCCCCTGTTCAGGTAGGGAAGGGCTAAAGCGAAGTGAGCGTCGGACAGGTCCGGCGCCAACTCCACCATCTTCTGGCACTGCCGGATGGCCTCCTCATAGTTCGCCTGATCGGAATGAAGCGAGCACAGGTCTTGGTAATTCTTGAAATAATCCGGCTGCACTTCGATGGCCTTTTGGAAGGCCGCCAAGGCTTCTTTGAAGTGATTGTTGTCCTTGTAAATCTGGCCGAGGCGCCGCCAGACATCGCCGTTGGCCGGTTCGATGTCGAGCGCCCGCTGGAGATCGGCTTGGGCTCGTTCGTAAAGCCCGGAATATTGGTTGAGCATCCCGGAGACCAAGCGGACCAGCGCCAAGTCCGGATTGCGCTGCTCTGCGAGCCTGAGCGACCTCATTGCCCGGTCTCGCCATGCGGGATCGCTGGTGAGCCGGTACTTCAGCAATTGGGCCTCGGCCAGGCGCGCGTGAGTGAGTGGCGAGTCCGGATCGGCCGCAACTGCGCGCTCGAGCAGGGGAAGTGCGGAATCGACGCCCGTGTTGCGTCGCGTCTGGGAGACGCCGGTCGCGAAATCGGCATAGGCCGCGGAGTTCACCGTGGCCGTCAGCGTCAGCGGCGGCAGCCGCAAGGTTCCTGTAACCATGCCGGCAAGAGCAATCGGCATGTTGCGCAATTCGCTCGCCTGGTACGCAGCGCGCCATGGGTTCAACTGGAGACGCGAACGCGCATCGGTCAGTTGCGCCTGGACGATCGTGCGGCCGTTTTCCCGGCGCATCGTTCCAGTCAGGGTGTGAGTCGCACCCAGCACCTTGACCGCCTTTTCCTGCCGGTCGACCCCGTTTCGGATCGCTTCGCTCAGAGGGATCACCGTCAGCATGATGCGCCCGCGCTTCACCCGGCTCAAGCGGTCGCAAGTGTCTTCGAGCAACCCGTCGCACAAAGGCTTGATATCCGGACTGGCTTCGAACGGCAGCACGGCCAGGCGCAACGATTCCGAAGGTGTAGTGGCCCTCTGGTGCGTCACCACTCCCGTTGCCGCCGAGACGACCACGGCGGCCGCCGCCGCCAGCAACCACCGCCGGGTCTGTGACGGTCCCAGAGCCCGCGCCACCTCGCCAACATCGGAGTATCTCCGGGAAGCGTCGGGATCGAGGCAGCGCGCCAGGACCCGGTCCCATTTTGTGTGCGTGGCGGGCGGCTTGCGGGCCATCGGGATATCGCCCGCAAAAGGTCTCCGCCCCGACGCCAGCTCGTAAAGAATCACTCCCAACGCGTACACATCCGAGGCTACTGACGGCTTTTCGCCTCTCCACAACTCCGGCGCCATGTAGTCGGGATTGCCACCTACGTCCGACGCCATGCCCGGCTGCGACGCCCCCGGCCGCCGCGCCAAACCGAAGTCCGTGATCACGGCCTGAATGCCGCCGTCGGCCGAGGTGGTCAGAAGCACGTTGTTGCTCTTCAGGTCGCCGTGGATCACCCGCTTGCGGTGCGCCTCGGCCAAACCCGCGCACAGTTGGAGCGCGATGGAGCGCGCTTCGCTCTCGGGGAGGGGCCCGCCGCGTAACCTCTCGGCGAGCGTCTGGCCCTCCAGAAATTCCATGGTGAGGAAATCGATCTCCCCATGGGGCGTGGAAGCCGTGTGGATTTCAAAAATCTTGCACACGTTCGGATGGCTGATTTCCGTGGCGTTGCGCACTTCCGGTGGAAGGCGCCGGCGGAAGCCCGCCTTGGCGCACTTGACCGCGACGCGCCGGTCCAGCTTTTCGTCCGTGGCCTCGTAAACAATGCCCATTCCACCCTGCGCCACTTCTCGAACGATTCGAAAGCGGCCCTCCAGCAGTTCCCCCGGCTGGAAGGGCTCCT
>JBJXGR010000243.1:0-7524 GCA_046160045.1 Bryobacteraceae bacterium | reverse complement strand
CCGACTTCTATCTCGCGCATCTCGTGGCCTTTGCCATTGTCGACCCGGACGAGGGTGCGAATGCCCTGGTTGATCAGCGACGTCTGAGGAATGATGAGGACGTTGTCCTTGCGCGCCACCACGATGTCGGCGCCGGCGGAGAGGTCGGGGATCAAGTGGGAATCGGTTCCTTCAATGTCGAGCAGGAGCGGGAGTGAGCGCATGTAGAACTGTTGCCGCCACCCGCCGGTGGCCATCTGGCCGAAGTTATTCACGCGGGCCGGCAGTTTGGCGGTTGGGAAGCCGTCCAGATAGACAGTGGCGGGTTGGCCGCGGCGCAACTCGTCGCTGGTGATCTGACTGACCGTGGAGGTCATCTGCATGCTGGACGAATCCACGATCTTCAGGAACGTTTGACCCGGCGAAACCTGGTCGCCGACCTCGATCTGCGCCAACTGGTTGCCGCCGCGCCATGCCGACTCTCGAACCGCCAAGCCGTCAATCGGAGCCCGCATCGTGAACTTCTCGAGGTCGTGCGCGTGCCGGTCGCGATGACGCTTGTGCCGGTCCCGGGTCAACTCCAGAATCCGGATTTCCGCGTTGAACGAATCCTGCCGGTTTTTCAGATCCTGCTGGAGTTGCTTCAATCGCGCTTCGGCCTCGTCCACCGCAAGCTTGAGCAACTCGATGTCGATGGGCATGCGGATCTCCATCGCGCCGGCGTCCAGTTTCGCCTTGTCCAACTCGGCCTTCGCCGCGCGCAACGTCTGTTGGAGGTTCTCCCAGTCGATGGCCTGCTCGGCTTTTCGTTTCTTGATGTCGGCGTCGGCCTGGACTACCTGGGAGTGGACGTCATCGATGTGGTCCTTGAGAGACTGGGCATCGATCTGCGCGATGAGATCGCCTTTCTTTACCCGTTGGCCGCCCTCGGCAAGCTGAATCAGGACGAGGGCGCGACCGGAATCCGGGCCGCGCATCATAGGCGCGGTGATCGTCACGAAGTTCCGCGCCGCCGTCTGGCCGGTGACCCGGATGGTCCGCTGAATCGTACCGGTGCGGACGGTAAAGCGCCTGGGCGAATCACTTTCGGGCACTTTCGAGTCCTTACGGACCTCGGCCTGCGGAGCGGCCCGAAGACCCCAGATTCCGAGCGCCACGGCAACTGCCGCCACGCTCCCGGCTGTTACAGCTCGTTTGGCGGTCATAGTGATAGCGTACTACGCCTTACCAATAGAGGCGCAGCCAGCCCGCCGCCGGTTACTCAGCGCAGCAGATCTTCCAGTTGAATCCGGGCATCGGTCTTCGAATCACGGTACTTGACGATCACCGGCGTGTAGAGGGAGATTCCCCATTCCTTGCCCTTGCCGGAGGAAACCGCTCGGGAACCCGCGACCACGACGGCTTCCTCCGGAATCACCAGAGGCTGGTCATCGGTAGCCCGATGGACGGTTTCGCGGACCAGATCGTAGACCGGGGTGGAGCGATTCAGAATCGTGCCGGTCCCCAAGACCGCTCGACGCCTGACGACCGTGCCTTCGTAGACGCCGCTGTTGCCGCCGACAAGTACGTCGTCCTCGATGATGACGGGCAGAGCGCCGACCGGTTCCAGCACGCCTCCGATCTGGGAAGCGGCCGACACGTGGCAGTTCTTCCCGATCTGAGCGCAACTGCCGATGAGCGCGTGGGAATCCACCATGGTGCCGCTGTCGACATAGGCGCCGGCGTTGATATACATGGGCGGCATGCAGGTGACGCCGCGCCCTATGTAGCAGCCGTCGCGAATGCTGGATCCGCCCGGCACGATCCGGACGCCGCTCTGGGCGGTCATGTGCCGGACCGGGTAAGTCGCCTTGTCGAACCACGGCTGGCGCGTGGTATCCGCCGACATGTCGACGACCTGGCCCATGCGGAACCCCACCAGGATCCCTTTCTTCACCCAGCCATTCACGCGCCAGCCGCTGGGACTGGAAGCGTCCGGTTCCGCTGCCCGGATGCGGCCTTCGTTCAGCGCTTCCTTGAACTTCTGGAACAACTGAAAATGCTCCGGCCCGTAGGCAGGGGGCGGGCTATCAAACAGTGCTTCGATTTCGTGTTGCAGCAAGAAGGTGATTCCTCCGTTTTACACCAGAAGCCCTGTGGGGTCCGAGTTCTGTAAACCAAAGCGTCGGGACGAGTCTCGACGCCGCAGACACGAGTGTCTGCGCCACGGGAAAGGTGTTGCATCGCTCAATTGGTCATCGGCACGTGGCGCGCCGGCATCAGTTGCACCTGTTCCAGAACGCTGATGATCTTCTGCAGATTCTCCGGTTTCGGCGGGGTGATCGGCAGCCGGTACACCGGTTCGAGCAACCCCATCAGTCCCATGGCTGCCTTCACCGGGATGGGATTGGACTCGACAAAGTTGATCTCCATCAGGGCGTGATAGCGGCGATGAATCTCGCGCGCGCGGATGAAGTCGCCGTCGAGACAGGCCCGGGCCAACGCCGTCATCTGTGCGGGTATCTCGTTCGACGCCACCGAGATGATCCCTTTGCCGCCCAATGCCATCAACGGCAGCGTGATCGAGTCATCGCCGGAAAGCACCAGGAAATCATCGGGAACCTTCTGCAGAACATTGGCGATCTGCTGGATGCTGCCGGAGGCTTCCTTGACGCCGATGATGTTGTCGATGTCGGCGAGTTGCGCCAATGTCGAGGGCTCGACGTTTACACCCGTGCGTCCCTGTACGCTGTACACGATGATGGGCAGCGACGTGCTCGCGGCGATCGCCTCATAGTGCTGGAGCAAACCGTCCTGGGTGGGCTTGTTGTAGTACGGAGTGACGGACAGAATGCCGTCCACGCCGCGGTCGGCCAGCTCGCCGACCAGTTCAATCACCTCGGCGGTGTTGTATCCGCCCGCTCCCGCCAGCACCGGGACTTTGCCGCGCGTCTCTTCCACCGTAATCTCGGCGACGCGCAAGTGCTCGGCGCGGGTCAAGGTAGGGCTCTCGCCGGTGGTTCCACAAGGAACCAGAAAGTTGATCCCGGCCTCGACTTGCCGCCGGACCAGGCGCCGCAGTGTTGCTTCATCGAGCGAACGGTCCCGCGAGAGCGGGGTCACCATGGCCGTACCGCATCCAGTAAACATCGTTTTACCTCCTCAACCGAACAGCACTTCGGAAAACTCGAAAAAGCCTTTCTTGCCGGCCACCCAGCGAGCCGCGTGCAGGGCTCCCCTGGCGAAGCCTTCGCGGCTGCGCGCCGCGTGCTTCAACGTGATCGTGTCGGCGGCCGAATCAAAACCGATTTCATGCGTCCCGGGGTGGGCTCCGGCGCGGCTCGAACTGACATCGATCCGCCTCCCGTAGCCCGCCTCCTTCATCTCGTCAACGAGCTTCAACAGCGTACCCGACGGCGCATCCTTCTTTGCCGAGTGGTGGATTTCGTACGCCCAGGCCTCGTAGGAATCATACGATTCCATCAGCCGCGCTGCTTCGGCCGCCAGGCGGAAGAATACGTTGACGCCGATGGAGTAGTTGGGACTCCACACCAGACCTACGCCGCTTGCTTCCACAGCGCGCCTCACGCGGTCGATCTGGCCAAGCCAGCCCGTGGTTCCCACCACCAGGTTCACCCCCAACGAGGAGATGCGCTCGATATTCTCCACGGCCGCATCCGGTATGGAGAAGTCGATGGCGACGTCGATCCCGGCGAAGTTCTCCCGCGTGATGCCCTCGAACCGGGCATTGTTGAACTCGTCCAGCCGGAGTTGGACCTCGCCTCCATAGGCGAGGGCCAGCCCCTCGATCATCTTGCCCATCCTGCCGTAACCGATCAGCGCCAGCTTCATTCAAAAACCTCCGGATCGGGCGGCTCGAACAGCTCTTCGTGCAGCGCCGCAACCGCCGCCGCCAGGTCATGCTCGGCGACCACAAGGCCCACGTTCAGGCGGGAGGCGCCCTGGGAGATCATCCGGATGTTGGTGCCGTTCAACGCCCTGAAGACGCGCGCGGCCACACCAGGCGTGTACCGGATATTCTCCCCCACCACGCACACGATGGCCTGGTCCGTCTCCACCGATACCTGGGCGAATTCCTTCAACTCTTCCCGTATGCGGTCAAGGCGTGAGGTGTTATCGATGGTCAGCGAAACGCTGACTTCGGAGGTGGCGAGCATGTCGACGGAGGTTTCGTGCCGCTCAAATACCTCAAAGATCCGCTTGAGGAATCCGTAGGCCATCAGCATGCGGGTGGACGTGATGTTGACGACGGTGATGCGCCGCTTGCAGGAAATGGATTTGACGACGTTCCGGCACGGCACCGATTCGGCCACGATGCGGGTTCCTGCCGCGTCGGGGCGGCGCGAGTTCAGAATCAACACCGGGATCTTCCGGTCGATCGCAGGCACGACGGTCGACGGGTGCAGCACCTTCGCGCCGAAGTAGGCCAGTTCGGCGGCTTCCTCGAAGGAAATCGTCTTGACGCGATAGCCTCCGGGAAAGACGGTGGGATCGGCGGTGAGCATGCCGTCGACGTCCGTCCAGATCTGGATCTCCCCGGCGCCGACTCCCGCGCCGACGATCGATGCGGTGAAATCCGAACCGCCGCGCCCGAGCGTCGACGTGACGCCCTCCTCGGTGGAGCCGATGAAACCGCCCATCACCACGACGCGATCGGCAGCCAGCGGCGGAATGGCCTCCGCCAGTTTGGCATACGTGATGTGGAACAACGGCAGAGCCTGGGAGTGACGCCGGTCGGTGATGATCAAGCTGCGCGAGTCGACGTGGATTGCGGGCAGGCCGAACTTCCGGAACGCGTGAGCGACGAGGAAACTCGAGACTCGTTCGCCATAGCTCGAGATGGCATCGACCGAGCGCGGCGTGAATTCGCCGAGCACGGCCAACCCCTTGAGCAGTTCGCCGAGTTCCTGGAAATGCTCGTCGAGGGTCGCGAGAACGAAGTCGCGATCTTCCTCGAGAACACAGGCCTCCGCCTCCCTGACGTGGAATGCCCGCAGATCGGCCAGTTGTTCCAGCGCCTCCCGGCGGTGGCCGGCGATCGCGGCGGACGCCATGGCAAGGAGCTTATTGGTCGTTTTGCCCATGGCCGAAACCACCACCACGGGCCTTCGCTCGAGCCGCGCCTTGACGATCGATGCCACTCGTTCGATGGCGGACGCCGATTCGACCGACGTGCCGCCGAATTTCATCACGATCATCAGTCGAGCAATCCTTCCGAAACCATCAGTTCCGCGTTGAGCACGGCCGCGCCCGCCGCGCCGCGAATCGTGTTGTGCCCCAGCGCGATGAACTTCCAGTCGAGCACCGGGCAGGGGCGAAATCTGCCCACGAACGCCGCCATGCCGCGCTCCCGTTCCACGTCTTTGCGCGGCTGGGGCCGGTCCTGATCGTGCATATAGATCACGGGCCTGGCCGGCGCGCTGGAGAGCTTGCGCTGCTGCGGAACACCGGTAAATCCATCGATCGCGGCCATCAGGTCCGCTTCCGTGGGCTTGCTCTCAAACTCCAGCGAAACGGTCACCAGGTGCCCGTCCAGGACCGGAACGCGATTGCAGTGCGCGCTCACCTTGGCCCGCAAGGGCTCGATGTGGTCGCCCGCGAAGTCGCCCATGATCTTTTGTGTCTCGCTTTCCATCTTGCCTTCTTCGCCCCCGATGAAGGGGATGACGTTGGCGTTGATATCCATCGAAGGAACGCCCGGATAGCCCGCTCCGGAAATCGCCTGCAGCGTGGTCACGATGACTTTGCGAATCCCGAACGGCTTCAGCGCGGCCAAACCCATGGTGAGTACGACCGTCGAGCAGTTGGGGTTGGTGACGATCTGCCCTTTCCAACCGCGGTGGCGCTGCTGCACGGGGACCAGCTTCAGATGGTCGGCGTTGATTTCGGGAACCAGCAGAGGCACATCCCGATCCATGCGGTGATTGCGAGAGTTGGAAACGACGACGTGGCCGGCCTGCGCGAAGGCCTGCTCGATCTCGGTGGCAACGGAGGCATCCATGGCCGAAAACAGCAGCCGCGGCGCGTTTCCGGGCCTGCACTCATTGATGACCTGATCGGCCACATATACCGGCGTGGCGCCGCCCAGGTGCCATTTCGCCGCCTCGCGGTACTTCTTCGTGGTAGAGCGATCGCTAGCGCCCAGCCAGGTCACTTTGAACTCCGGGTGACCTTCCAAAAATCTGATAAAGTGCTGGCCCACCATTCCGGTGGCGCCTAGGATGCCGCATTCGATTCTTGATTCCATAACGTCCGTACCATGCTCTTGTAGATTTCCACGGCCTCCAGCAGTTGCCGCTTGGGCACGCGCTCTTCGAGCGTGTGCGCCACGTGAATGGTGCCAGGCCCAATCAAAAAAGGCCGTCCCCACGAGGTTCCAAAAGCCGGAATATCGGTGGTGTAGGCCATGACGTCGGTGGCATACCCCGGCAGCGAGCCCAATCGCAACGCCGGGATCTCCAGAACTACATTGGCTTCCACCAGGCGGCCGGCGGCCTGTTCCATCGCCGCGCGGGTCGAAGCCGAATCGCAGACCAGGCGGATAAAGATTTCCGCTTTCGCCTCGTCCGGGATCACGTTGGGCGCACGGCCGCCGCTGAGCGTGCCGATGTTCAACGTGCTCGGCCCGAGGACTTCGTCCACAGGCAACTCGATGGCGCGAATGCGCTCAAGCGCATCCAGAAGCTTGTTGATGGCCGAGTCACCGAGGTGCGGGTAAGCCGAGTGTGCCATGCGCCCACGCGCGATCACCTCGTAGCGTAGCGCTCCTTTCGAACCCAGCGCCAGCTTGTTTTCCGTCGGCTCACCGTTGATGAGGAATCGCGAGCCCCGCGGATTCTTCGACGCAACGTACGCTCCGGCGCTGTTGCGCTCTTCTCCCACCACAAACAACAGGCCGAGACCCCGATTCTCGCCCGATTCAAGCAGCGATTCGGCGCATTTGATCATCGATGCGATGATGCCTTTGGTGTCGCACGCCGCCCGGCCCCAGATAAACTCGCTGTCTTCGCGCGAGGCGAAGAACGGCGGCACCGTGTCCATGTGCGTCGACAGGGTCACTAGCGGCCGCTCGCCGAAGACGGCCAGGACGTTGAACCTCCGCGACTCGACCTCCATGACTTCGACAGTCCCGTCGTATTTCTCGGCCAGTTCACCAAGGTAGTCGAGAAGGAACTCCCCGACCCGTTCTTCATTGTTGGTGATCGACTCGATATCGACCAGCGCTCGCGTCAGTTCGAACAGATTCATAAGACCCGCAAAGTGTGGATGGAGAAACCGCAGGAAGGATCCGCGCCGGAGGCGAAGATAGCCGTTCCTGATAGCGCTCCACCCGTGGCTGCCCACAGATGACAGTGGACCGGTTGTTCACCAGGTCCCCCAACCGCACCGGTTCCGCTTCCGGCCTCGATTTCGGCGGTTCACACTTTCTCGACGCCTTTCACCCGGCTATCCGAAACGGATCGGAACCGCGAACCGGGATACTCATCGCCACCGCGCCTCTATCAGAATTTTCAGAATATCGGACGGCGGGCGGCGAGTCAAATC
>JBJXGR010000242.1:0-29288 GCA_046160045.1 Bryobacteraceae bacterium | reverse complement strand
ATTCGGAGTCAGCGGCGGCCCGGCGGCCTTGACCGACCTGGCTGCGCGAGGCCGCCGTTTCGACGTCCGCGATGAGGCCGCCGCGCTGGCGATCAGCCGGGCCGAAGGCGGGCTCCTCGCGTTGGGCCGCCTTACCACCACCTTTCAAGCGAATGCCGTGGTCAACGCGGCCACGTTCACTTCCGGAATTGCCCCTGGCGGTCTGTTCGCGGTTTTCGGCTCCGGACTCGCCGGGACCCCGGACACCCAAGTCGAACTGGGCGGAACGCCGGCCCGCGTGATCTTCCGAAGCCCGTTTCAACTGAATGCGGAAGCGCCTCCCGGCCTTGCGCCCGGAATCCATCCGTTGCGCATCACCTCGGCTTTCGGAATCGCCGAGGCTTCCGTCGAAGTCCAGTCACTCGCTCCCGTCATCTTCCCCATCGGAGATCCCGCCGCCGGAGTGGGAGCCGTCACCGACGAGGGTGGGACTTTGAACTCGATCGCCTCTCCAAATCTACGTGGGAGGCCGATAGTAGTGTATGGGACCGGTCTGGGCGCGGTCGTGCCGGCCGGAGCGTTTTCGGTTGCCCGCGAACCCGTCGAGGTCCTGATTAGCGACCGTCTGCTCGCGCCCTTGTTCGCCGGCTTGACGCCTGGTTTCATTGGGCTCTATCAGGTGAACGTCGTGATCCCCGCGGATTTCCCTCCGGGGTTGGATCTGCCGCTGCAACTCAAACAAGGTCGGTTCGAGTCCAACGTGGTTCGAGTCGCCATCCGATAAAAAAATGACGCCTCCTGGCGAGAACCTATTGACTGGAAGGGCTTTCCCGTGTTCTAATCACGACGATCCCGGCATGAGGGTCCCGAAAAGGGCCGCAATGCTTGGAAAGTTCATGCTTGACTTAGAGATGCGGTTGGATGAGAATGTTATGTACCGCATCTGGAGGGGTACGGCAATCTTAAGTTTCAATCCCGCGAGCACGACGTACAGTAGCTGCAAGAACCAAGCAACAAAACAAAAAAAAGTACGGTGTCTTCGCAGGCTAGCAAACAGCGCCGAGTGGTTCTGACCAAAGGATCCATGGCGTCTGGATCTCCGCCCGACACGGAGTGATCCCCAAGGTAGTCAAGAGCTTTTGAAGTGATGTTAGAGGTTCAGGTTAAAAAAGAACTTCAACCGATTCAACTTCGCTTATTCACAAGGAGAAGGAAATGGCAGATTTTCGCAAACGTCTTCCCGTGCTTGCCGTTTTCGCCCTGATGCTGGCGTCAGCCGTCTCGGCGAATGCGCAAGGTGGGCCAGCTTTCAGCTGCTTTGCCAACGCGGGTGTTCCGCCTCTGGTTCGTGCTGAAGGTATCACGGAACTGGTAGGTGACATTCTTCTGAACTGCACCGGCGGGACGCCGACCCCCTCGGGTCAGCCAATCCCGGCGGTCAACATTCAGATCTTCCTCAACACCCCGGTAACCAGCAAGCTGATTACGGGCACTTTGACGGAAGCCTTATTGTTCCTCGATGACCCGAGTCCGACCAACCTGAGAAACTCAACGCAGGACCCCTGCCTTTTGACCGTGTGCACGAATACGGGCAATGGCACGGGCGCCGGTTACTATACGGGCCAAACGGGCAGCTTGGGCAACAAGAACGTGTTCCAGTCAACGACCGTGGCGGGCAACGCCAACTCACTGCTGTGGATTGGCGTGCCGATTGATCCTCCCGGTTCGGTTGGCCAACGCATCATCCGCATCACCAACGTCCGCGCCTATGCCGCTCAGTTCGGCGCCGGCAGCACTGTCCCCACTCAAATCACTGCTCTGATTTCGGCGACCGGTACGACGTCCGTGCCGATCAACAACCCGATTCAGACCGTCGCTCTGATTCAGAAGGGCCTGTCATTCTCGTTGTCTGCCGGCCCAACCACTCTGCAGCAGTGCTTCACGCAAGCCTTCAAGTTGGTCGGCACCTTGAAGTACACCGAACTGTTTGCCACAGCGTTCAAGAAGTACAACATCGGTTCGAACGCTGGAGCCCCGACGGCGAAGTCGTCGCAGAACGATTTCAATCCGGCGTATAACACCGAGACGGGCTTTTACAACAGCGCATGGGACGGGGTGACCAACCTCGCCGGCGCCGGCCTGCCGACGTTCGGTACTCGCCTCCGGGCTGCCTTTGCCGGCATCCCGAACGGGGTGACCCTATATGTCAGTACCAACAGCACGGATCTGGCGACTCCGGATCGGGCGGCGTTGACCGCCAGCGACACAGGCGCGTTCAGCGCGGTTGCGGCTTCCACCGTGACCGGCGCTCCGACCGGTGTGGCTGCGGTAACCCTGACCAGTGGCGCGGGAACGGCGATTTGGGAAGTCACCGAATCTTCGTCGACGACCTTTGCCGGGTTGACCTTCAATGTCTATGCCAGCTACACGGCAAATCCGGGCGCTGGCTCGCCGGCTCTCGGCACGGGCACGGTCGCTGGTTCGTTCGCTCCGGTGAGCACCACCGTCGCGGTCGCCTCCAGCCCGATTCCGCGCTTCGTCGACACCGGTACGGCCACCAACCTGCTGACCATCAACCCCTGCTTGACGAACCTGCTCTTCCCGTTCGTCACCAATCAGGCTGGGTTTGACACCGGTTTGGCAATCAGCAACACTTCGCAGGATCCGTTCGGCACCTCGGTTCAGGATGGTACCTGCACAGTCTACTCGTACGGCGCCAACTCGGTTGCCGCCATCACGACTCCGACAGTAACCAATGGCACCACCTGGGTCGGTCTGGCCTCCAGCCTGATGCCGAACTTCCAGGGCTACCTGATCGCCCAGTGCCGCTTCCAGTATGCACACGGCTTCGCCTTTGTCACGAAGGCGGGTGCGGTTGACGTCGCCATGGGCTACCTGGCGCTGATCATCCCGGATCCGGCTCGTAGCCCGGCGCCGGCTGTCTGCGGTGGTGGCTCAACGATCGTCGGCTGCGTTACCAGCGGCGAGCAGTTGAGTCAGTAACTGGTTCTTGGAACCCTCTCAAGAAGGGCGGGGCTTCGGCCCCGCCCTTTTTTTTCTCTCTGAACACTTCCGTCCGTTCCAGACCTCCGCCCGTACCAGAGCCACGCCTGTCAGGAAGCGGTGTCCCGTTTGCCGCAATCACCTCTGTCCAGTCACGCCAATGTGTCAGAGCCGCGGGTTCCCATTCGCGTTCCCAGGAGCTAGGATGAGAGCTCAAAGGAGGCTCTTGTGGAACGAAGAAAGTTCGTCGCGTGTATGGCGGCTGTGAGTGCCGGTTCCGCCCCCGCCCTCGCAGTTGACGGTGGAAACCCGGTGCGAGCCACGCCCCTGCGAAGCGAATACTGGGGGCCTCTTTTCTACGACGAGGCCGAACGCCGGCAGGTCGTCGATGTGATTGAGACCGGTACTCCCTTCCGCTTCACGGGCCGCGGCGGAAAGCCGCCAATGCGAGTGGCCGCGTTTGAAAAGGAATTTGCCGCCCGGATGGGCGCCCGCTATGCGTTGGCGGTCAGTTCCGGCACGGGCGCGCTCGAATGCGCCGTCGCAGCCCTGAGCGTGGGGCCGGGCGATGAAGTGATTCTTCCTGCCTGGACCTGGCATTCCACCTTTACGGCGGTCGTTCGTGCCGGCGCCCTTCCTGTGTTCGCTGAGATCGACGAGTCGTTCAACCTCGACCCCGACGACATCGAGGGCCGGATTACTCCCCAAACGAAAGCGATCATCGCGGTGCACCTGCAGGGAAACCCGGCAGACATGGATCGCATTCTTGCGATCGCGGGGAAGCACCGGCTGAAAGTGATTGAGGACTGCGCGCAAAGCGTGGGCGGGAGTTACCGGGGCCGGCCGCTGGGTTCCCTGGGCGATATCGGGATCTACAGTCACCAATTGAGCAAGACAATCACGGCGGGAGAGGGCGGATCGCTGGTTTCGAATGACCCCGTGTTGTTCGAGCGCGCCTGCCGCTTCCATGACGTGGGCAATCTGTCTGGGCCGCACACCCGGATGCTGGGAGACGCCCGCCTGCAGCCGTTCGTGGGCGCGAATTTCCGCATGAACGAATTTACCGGCGGCGTGATGCTGGAGCAGTTGCGCAAGATCGACCGCATGATCGCCGCCGCCCGGGCCAACGCGCGCCTGGTGTATGAAGGCATTCGCGACCTGCCGGGCCTTCGGCTTCGACTGCGTCCCGACCCCGAGGGGGACCTGGGCGCGCTGGTGTTTGCGGGCTTCGCCACGAAGGAGCAACGCGACCGGTACGTCATGGCAATGAAGGCGGAGAATGTCCCAGCACTGCCTCCGGGCGGCTCGGTGATTCTGCCGGTTCTGCCTTACGTCGAAAAGAAGATCGCCCATCATCCCGCGTGGCCGACGTGGAACTCCGAACGAGGCAAAGCGATCCGGTATGGCGCCGCCTCCTGTCCACGCACGCTCGACATTCTGGGCCGGTTCGCCGGAGTGGCGATCGGTCCCAAGTATACACGCGCCGATATCGGTGACATTATCGCCGCCATCCGCAAGGTCTATCCGGCGGTGACGGCGGCATAGGCGGGCCGCCAGCCAGCCGCGAGCCTTAGGGCCGGCCCCCTCTGCGGTAGAATGTGGGACCGGCGCCCGGCCGGCACCGTCTGCGGACGGCCCATGGCGGCGGGGTCATGCCGAACCAGCGAACGGAGAGAACCAGGTGCGGGCAATCGTTAAGTCGGCCGTCGGCCGGGGAGCCACCTTACTCCTGCGCAGGCTTCACGGGTCGAAAGCGAGGCTTCTGACCTACCATGGGGTCCCCAGGGGAAGCCAGGACAACTTCGCCCGCCAGTGCAAGTGGTTAAAGACGGAGTACCACCCGGTCTCCATGGATGAGTACGTGGAGAGCCTCGAGACCGGCAAGCCCTTGCCAGCCGGGTCCATCGTCGTTACGTTTGACGACGGTTTGCTTTCGCTCTACCGGTACGGAGTTCCCGTGCTGCGCGAGCACCGGATCCCGGCAATCGTTTACGTGGTGCCAGCCTTTGCCCGCGGTGAAATCTGGCTCTGGTGGCATGTGATCCAATATGCCTTCCGCGAAACCCGGAAATCACGTCTCGATCTGGAGTTGGACGGCGCCGGGCGTCTGGCGTACACCTGGTCGAGCGTGGCCGCCCGTGACAAAGCCGCCGCCGAGATCGAATGGAGGCTTCATCGGCGCGATAACCGCAAGACACTGTGGTGGGCGCAGGCGATCGCCCGGGAACTCGACGTGACCCTTCCGTCCGATCCGCCCGAGGAGTACGCCGCCATGACCTGGGAGCAGTTGAAGGAAGCCGCGAACGAAGGCATCCTGGTGGGTTCCCACACGGTCAACCACACCATTATGGGGACTCTCCCGAACCCGGAGAGCAAGCGGTTCGAGGCCGCGGAGTCGAAGAAGCAAATCGAGCAGGCGATGGGCCGGCCCTGTTCGCACTTTTCCTTCCCCAACGGCGGCCCAAACGATCAGTCGCAGATAGATTTGGATGTCGTGCAGGAAGCCGGCTACCAGTCCGCCGTGTCCACGTACATCGGCTTCAGCGACGCGACGACGGACCCTTTTTTCATCCCCCGCATCAACGCCGGCGCCGACGCCGACAACGAGTTTCTGCGCCGCAAGGTGGCGGGCTGGTTCCTGTACAACGGAACGACGGCCGTCCCGCGCAAGACGGATCGATCCTAGCTTACGGCTGTCACTTCTCCGCGGCACGGTCGAGCGCGGCTTCGAGCGCTTCCTTGCCCATCGTCGTGCTGATGAACAATTCCTGGCGGGCGCCCGCACTCAGCGCGATCGCCTTCCAGCCATTCTGTACAGGAACGGTCACCCGAACCTGTACGTTTCCCCGCGCGTCGCGGACCGGCCGGATTACCCCCGGAATCACCGAGCGCACCTCCGGGTTTTGCTCGAGGAGGCGCTCCAGCAGGCCGCGAACGCCATCGATGATGGAGTGCTCGATCTTGAGGCGGTTGCCGGCCGTCCGCAGCCTCATGACCCCCATCCGCCGGTTCCGCGCAAGGGGACAAACCGGCACGCCGTGACGGAGCGTTTCTCGGTCCAACCGGCGCGGCGGATCCATAAGAGCAGATCCTGGCACTCCGGCGGGCCGACCGGAATCACCAACCGCCCGCCCTCCACGAGTTGTTCCACCAAAGCCAGCGGCACATCAGGAGCGCCGGCGGCGACTGAAATGGCATCATAGGGCGCGAACTCCGCCCAGCCCTCCGAGCCGTCACCCGTCACGACAAGAACCCGATCCTTCAACCCCGCCCGCTCCAGGTTCAGCGCCGCCATCTTCGCCAGCCCGGGAAGCACCTCCACTGTGCAGACGGAAGAGGCCAGTTGGGCCAGGACGGCGGCGTGATACCCGCAGCCGGCACCGATTTCGAGCACCCGGTCCGATGGGGAGAGGTGGAGCGATTCCGCCATCAGGGCGACCATGTAGGGTTGCGAGATCGTTTGTCCCCAGCCGATCGGCAAAGGCTGGTCGGTGTAGCTGAAGATGCGCTGATCCTGGGGAACGAACCACTCGCGCGGGACCGTTCGCATGGCTTGAAGGACGCGCGGATCGCGAATCCCGCGGCCGCGCATCTGCTCTTCCACCATCCGCTCGCGCTCTCCCGCCCAGTCCGGTATCATTCTCGCGGTTCCCGTCTTTACTGTACAGCGGATCGGCGGCCGAGGAAGGCTGTCACGCCACCTCCTAAAGAAAGAACACAAATTCGATTTAACAGCAAGTTCACAAGTGTATGATGACAAACAAGCCTTCTGGTCCGTGAGAATGAGATGATGCCCGTCACAGTCCTTATCGTGGACGATGCTGAATCGTGCGCCGAAACGCTCGAAATCGCCTTGCTGGCGCTGCCGAACGTGGAGATTCTGCAGGCGCGCAACGGCAACCAAGCGTGGCAGATGCTGCAATCGAAACGAGTCTCGGCCATCATTACCGACCTGCACATGGCGGGCATGGATGGTTTTGAGCTCATCGAACGGCTTCGGGCGGATAGCAACAACGCCGGGATGCCGTTGATTGCGGTGAGCGGCGACACGGATCCAGAGACTCCGAGCCGCGTCCGGCAATTGGGTGCGGACGCGTATTTTCCGAAGCCATATTCGCCCGGCGCTGTCCGGGCTACTCTGGAGCGGTTGCTGCATGCCTATTCTTCGCACACTTCTACGTAATACGGCCATGGGGATCTGGCCGGCGTGCCTATTGGCATCCCAATCTGCCCCGACCCTGGAGCAAATCCTGTCTCGCCTGGATCGCCTGGAACGCGAGAACGCAGCGTTGCGCGACGAGGTGCGCGCCTTGCGGCAGGAGGTACGGGGCGAGCAGGGCGCCACGCTGGAAGAACGCGTGGCGATCACCGAACGGCGAACCGAGGAACAGGCGCAGACGAAGGTGGAAGCGTCCCAGCGAATGCCCATCCGGATCACGGGTATGGCCCTGGTGAACGCATTCGTGAACTCGCGCCAGAACGGCGGCAGCGACAACCCGACCATCGCGTCAACCACCCGCGGCGCGGCCATCGGGGGTGGGACTTTGCGCCAAAGCATGATCGGCTTCGCCTACGAGGGACCCGCGACCTTCCTGGGCGGACACGTCTCCGGATCGTTGAATCTGGACTTTTTCGGCGGCACCAACCAGCCGCTGAATCTGCTTCCGCGCATCCGGACCGCGTCGGTGGAACTGGACTGGGGCCGTCGCAGCCTGATGGTCGGCCAGGAGAAACCGATCTTCGCGCCCCGCGATCCTACATCTCTGGCGCAGGTCGGGGTCTCGCCGCTCACGGGGGCCGGCAATCTCTGGCTATGGTCGCCGCAGATCCGATACGAGGAGCGCTTCTCGCTGGCCGAGCAAACCCAGTTCAAAGCCCAGGTGGGCGTGTATCAGACTTCGGAAAATGCCGCCATTGTTCCGGCCGCGTTCGCCGGAAGCCTGGCCCGCTACCGTCCCGGCTACCAAGGACGGTTCGAAATCGCACACTCCCTCGCGAATGGCGGCCGAATCGAGATCGCTCCCGGTTTCCACTTGAGCAGCACACACGTCGCGGCGACATCGGTTCCGTCACGCCTGGTCTCGCTCGACTGGTTGATCTCGCCGATTTCCCGCGTGGAGTTTACCGGGACTGTGTTCACCGGCAAGAACCTGGCGCTCTTCGGCACAGGAGGTATCCGGCAAGGGTTCTTTGTGAACGGCGCCGGTGACGTCGACGCGATCCGGGCGCAGGGCGGATGGGCGCAACTCAAGCTGACCGCCACCGATCGGCTGTCGTTCCATTTGATGGGGGGCCAGCACGACGACCGGAACCGCGACCTGCGGGGAACGGGCATTGGGCGCAACCAGGCATACGGCGGCAATTTCTTCTATCGCCTCGCGCCCAATGTTATTTTCAGTTTGGAAATGCTGCGGCTTCGGACACAATATCTGGGTCAGGGGAATCGACTGAACAACCACTATGATGCGTCGGTTGCTTATCTGTTTTAGCCTGGCGGCAGCGCTCGATGCCGCCTCCATTCAAGGCAAGGTGCTGCTGGTGGATTCCCGCGAGCCGGACGTGCGGAAGAAGTCCGATTTCTCGGGGGTGGCCGTATGGCTGGAGCCCGTCACGGGCGAACCTCCGCCGGCAGGCGACAGCGTAGTCAAGATGCTGCAGAAGAACAAACGCTTCGAACCGCACCTGGTGACGATCCGCGTCGGCGGCAGCGTGGACTTCCCGAATCTCGACCCGATCTTCCACAACGCGTTTTCGAATTTCAGCGGGCAACCGTTCGACGTGGGGCTTTATCCTCCCGGCACCACGCGCCGGATCCGCTTCCGCCGGGAAGGCATCGTGCGGGTCTTCTGCAACATTCATCCGACGATGAGCGCGGTCATCGTGGTGTTGAAGACGCCCTATTCGGCGGTGTCGCGGAGGGACGGGGCGTTCTCGATCCAGGACGTACCGGCCGGCGACTACCGGCTGCACCTGTTCCATGAACGGGCAGCGGAGGAGCGGATCCGTCCCCTGGAGCGGGACGTCAAGGTGGCTGGGGCCGTGGTCAACCTGCCGGAGATCGTCATCTCGGAAAGCGGATACCTGCAGGCGCCGCACAAGAACAAATACGGAAAGGACTATCCGGCTGTTGTCGTCGACATGCCGGCCTATCCCGGCAGGCAGAAATGAGCGGTTTTTCCCGAGTCTCGCTGTTGTGGAAGATTCTCCTGTCGACCTCCGTCCTGCTGGCGGCGCTGTTCGCCCTGACGGGTTTCATCGTGCAGCAGAACGCAGTCTCGACCATGACGCAGACGCTCGAAGAAGAGGTGAAGACGAGCTTTGAAGCGTATGGGTCGCTGTGGCGCGCGCGCGCGGAGAAATTGCGGGCCATCAGCCTGATCCTGAGCAACATGTCGGACGTGCGGGCAGCCTTCTCGACCCGCGACCAGGCAACGATCCGGGATTCAGCGGGCGAGTTGTGGGCCAAGATCTCCGATGAAAACGCGTTGTTCCTGGTCACCGATCCCAAGGGGACGGTAATTGCCTCGTTGGGCGGACTGCCCGGCGCGTCACCGAGCGAAGTGATCCCCGCGGTGGCGGAAGCGGCCCGCCAGTTTCCCAGACAGGTTTCGGGTTTCGTCGAACGCGAGGGCCGCCTGTACCAGATCGTCATCACGCCGGTGTTCGTGCAGAGCGGTGGAGGTCCGGCCCTGATCAACGTGCTGGTGGCGGGGTTTGAGATCGACTCGAGCGTAGTGCGGGAACTCAAGCAATCCACCGGCGGCAGCGACTTCCTGTTTGTCTCGAACGGCAAGGCGATCATCTCCACGCTGAGCCGGCCGTCGACGGATGTGCTGGTAGCACGGTTGCGCACCAGCGCCGCCGATTCCAAAGCCAGCGACGGACTGGTCGATTACACTCACCTGACGCGGGACCTGCTCGACACCAGCGGCGAACCGATTGGCCGGCTGTACATTCTGCGCTCGTTCGAAGCGCCCCTTCAGCGGATCGGCGCGCTCCAACGCCAGATGCTCCTGATCGGTCTGGGCGCGCTGCTGCTCGGCCTGGTCCTGACGTACTGGATCGCCCGCCGGATCATTGAACCGGTCAAGGAACTGGATCTCGCGGCGGCGGAAGTCGGCCGCCAGAACTACGACGTTCGTGTGACCCCGGCCAGCGAAGATGAGATTGGGCGGCTCGCCCAGACGTTCAACTCCATGTGCGAGTCCATCCAGGTCGCGCGAGCGGAGTTGATCCGGCAGGAACGCCTGTCCACGATCGGCCGCCTGGCGTCCTCGATCGTGCACGATCTCCGCAATCCCCTGGCGGCGATTTACGGCGGCGCGGAGATGCTGGTGGACCTGCAACTCTCCGAGGTCCAGATGAGGCGCCTGGCCGCGAACATCTACCGCGCTTCCCGGCGTATTCAGGAACTCCTGCAGGATCTGGCGAACGTGGCCCGAGGCAAACGCGGCACGTCCGAAGCATGCCGGCTCAGCGATATCGTCTCGGCCGCGGTGGAAGCCTGCGCCGCCGCGGCGGAGGTGCAAGGCGTTCGCATCGAAACGTCCATACCGGACACGGCCGAGCATTCTCTGGAGCGCGCGCGGGTGGAGCGGGTGTTCGTCAACCTGATCAGCAACGCCCTCGAAGCGATGAAGGGCCCGGGCTGGATCCGCATCTCGGCGGAGACGGATCGCGACGGGGTGAGCACGGTCTACGTAGAAGACAATGGGCCCGGCGTACCCGCGGAGGTGCGACAGAAGCTGTTCGAGCCATTCGTGACGGCGGGCAAGAAGGGCGGCCTGGGGCTGGGCCTGGCGCTCTCCCGCCAGACCATTCGCGACCACGGCGGGGAGATGTGGGTGCAGCCCGCGGAGGGCGCGAAGTTCGCCATCCGCTTTCCCGCGTCCCAACTCACCGCGGTCAACGGCTGACGAGCGGGGCGACCACGCGGTCGAGTTCCGGTTCGTCCATCTTCTCGAGCTTGATGTTCCGGTAGAGGGACCAGCGCTCGACGTGGATCACGGTGTCGCCCGGTCTGAGTTTCGTCAGCGGGCCCATCGTCTCCAGTTCGAGCATCTCGGCATTCGTAAAAGTCTCGTAGGAAGCGCCCAAATCCGGATAAGTCTTCGTCGCGTCCGCGGCGTAGCGTTTGATGAAGAGTTCGTTGTTCAGGTAGTACGCTCCCCAGGTGTCGGGATTGAAGTGGCCGATCTTCTGGGGTACCGCGTTCGCGGGGTCCTGCCGCAGCAGGATGTACTTCTTGAGGAATTTCCAGCGCGGATCGTCGAGGTGGGTGAAAGCCCAAATCGTCAGGGGATTCGAAGGCGCGAGCATTTCCGGATGCGTCCCGCGGGGCGGCAGGCCGGTAATCCCCACACCGCCCGGAGCCATCACCGAGAGGCACCACGCCGCGAGTTCGATCGCCCACGGGTTCTGGTTCGTGACCCGGTGGATGACCTCGACGTTGGTACCGCTGGGGGCGAGGCGGACCTCGATCTGCTTTTGCAGGCCGACTTCCTTTTCGAACGCGGGAGTCGCCACCAGGGTGTCTCCTCGCACGTCGATCTTTACGGGGCCGTTGTCGATGGCGTAGGTGATCGGCGAGAGGTTCTCCGCTACTTCCGGACCAACCCACAGGCGATGACCGCCGCGGGACAGCCATTTGGATTCGCCGCTCTTTCCGATCTCGGCGGCGAACTCCTTGAAGATATTCTGCCCGCCGACAAAGGCGAAACGGATGATGCGGGGGCCGACGTCACTGGTGACGATCAGCTCCACTTCACCGTTCGAGATGCGGTAGGAGTTGGCCCACCCCTTGAAATCAGTTTTCTCGATGGTGACGGCCGCGGATGCGCTCATGGTGAGGAGGAAGAATGCGAAGGCTCGCATGACTCTCCATTATCGTCTCATCGCTTGTTGTTTGTATGGTTCGGGCCAAAGCGGATGTGGTCCATGTAGAAACCGACGGCGAAGGTGTCGCCGTAGAGTGCCCGCTTGAGGCTCCAGCCGGCGAAGATCGCGAGGATTCCCAACAGGGTAGCGGATACGATCATCCGGCTGGATGCTCCCCGGTAGATCGGGCCGCTCGAAATCGGCGGGGCAACCCGCGCCGGATGCAACACGAGAGCCGTACACGCGATGGCCTGCATGGCGATTACCCATTGGACTAGGAACAGAAAGGGCGTCATCTCGGGCAAGACGTGCGCAAAGCTGATGATGACGAACGACCACTGAAAGACCAGAAACAGAAGTTGTCCCCGGCCGGGTGGGCTCTCGGGAACGAGGGCCGATCTGCGAAGCATCGCCCACACCAGGACGGCGCCAAGCAGAAGGAACAGCAGTTCGAACCAGCCCAGGAAGCCGCGCGACGGATCGAACCCGGCGGTCACGGGCAGTCCACCAAAGGTATCGGGGAGAGACTTCAGCGTTCTTCGCCAAAGCGCAGGGCTCTTGCGAAAATTCAGGTAGGGGATGACCCACAGCACGAAGAAGACGGCGAAGATTCTGGTCCAGCGGGGCAGAGCGCCGCTCGACACTGTGGGGCCCCGGCGGCCGAGCGGGGCCATGGCGATCGCCAGCGCAAGTCCGAACAGGAGACCGTGGATCCACTCCATGACGCAGTGCCACCCTCCGCCGGCGGCGCTCAACCGAAGAGTCGCTCCGGAGGAAAGGAAAGCGAGCTTGATCGCCTGCCCGAGGACAAACCCAATTCCGCCCAGCAAACCGGTCACGACCGACAGGAGCGCCAGGTCCTTCAGTCCCTGGCGGACGCAGAACAACATGAGCCCCGCGAACAGACCCAGACACCCGGCCCAGTTCTCGCCACGCGGCGGATTCAGGTGCAGATCGAGCGCGACTACCAGCAGGAGCATTCCCGCCCACCAGCCCGCGGCAAGGTGCATGATGAGGGACGTGCCGAAGTCCAGGCGCTTCCGAAAGAGGGCCAACCCCAGCGCAGCCAACAAGGCGACGGTGGCGGGGTACCAGTCCGAGTCCCGCCACCCGAGCGAGCCTCCGCTCATCCGGTGGAACGCGGCGCCCACGTCGGCGACGAACCACAAGCCGAACACGGCCGCGAGCGCGGGATAGAGGCTCCCCAATTTCTCTTCCTCGATCAGCGCCGGCAAGGCGGTTCCGGCGCCGCCCATCGCGGCCCACAGGAACCCGATCAGGAAGAGGCCGGCAAAACCGTAGAGCACGGTGGCCGAATCGGAGGAGTGGCAGTAGCCCACGACCTTCATGTAGGACATGCTTCCGCCGAACGCCCAACCCAGCGCGCCGAGCAGAGCGAAATGCGGAGCGCGCTTCTGCCAGTCCTCCCGTCCGGAGAGCAGAGCAATCGCCAACGCACCGAGCGCGCCGGCGATAGTGGCGCCGATCTCGTGGCCGAACTGGCCGCGGATTCGCCAGGCCAGCGACATCGAGAGTGCCGCGAGGAGTGTGAGCCGAAGGTCCGGTTTCCAAGGCATGGTTTCCCTCGAGTCTGAGGGTCATTCGGGCAATGGAACACCCCAGTATGATCGAAACCATCTCCCAATGCATCGGGAGGTGGGGTCGCCGGACGGAGCCGGAGTCGGTGTTGGAGTACACTGGCTCTTCGCCCCGCTCGATTCGTTCAAAGACTATGACCGCACCGCTGAAAGTCGCCGTCGTCGGCGTTGGCCGCATGGGCCTCATCCACGCCCTTCATGTTCACGAACTCGAAAAGGAAACAGGACGCTGCGCGCTGGCGGCGATTGTCGACGCCGACATCGGGCGGGCAAGCCTCTGTGCGGCCGACATCGGCGCGAACGTCCCTGTGTTTTCGTCGATCGCCGACCTCGCCGCATCGGGCGCCGCCGAGGCGAGCGTGATCGTGACGCCTACCGGCAGCCATCGTGAGAATGCCGCGCAGTTAATCGCGGCCGGGCACCGCGTCCTGCTCGAAAAGCCCCTCACCGGGACCCTCGATGGCGACCGGGAGTTTTCCTCTGAGCTGGACCGGGATCACCCCGACGCCCTGATGCTGGCCTTCCAGCGACGGTTCGATGCCCCGCTGCAGTATGCCAAGGAACTGATGGACAGCGGGATCATCGGCCGCGTCTTCAAGATCTACTCGGCGCTCGAGGATTCCAATCCCGCGCCCGACGGCTACGCGAGCGGCGGCATTCTGCCGGACATGTCGGTACACAATGTCGATGAGATCCTGTGGCTCACCGGGAAAACACCACGCGCCGCCCTGACCATCGGATCGCGGATCTACAGCCACCGGTTGACCACCTGCCTCGAGGATTTCGACGACGCGCTGCTCTACCTGTGGTTTGACGGCGAGATGGTGGCGCAGGTGCAGGTGACGCGCAACCACGTCTCGGGCTACCGGGTGGAGACGATTCTGTTTGGGGAGCAGGGTCAGATCCATGTCGGGCGCTTCGACCAGAAGCCTTTCGACATTACGGTGGAGGCGTACGGGCGGCGCGGGAGGGCAGAACCGTTGGCCGTGAAAACCTTCCCCATGCGCGACTACCACCGGCCTCTGCCGGAGTTTGTCGACCGCTTTGGGCCGGCCTACAAAGCGGAGGTCGCGGCCTTTGTGGAGTGCTGTATGGCGAACCGGCCCTTTCCGACCTCGCACCGGGATGGACTCCGCGCGCAAGAGGTGATTTCTGCGGGAATGCAGGCGGTGATCTCGCCCGATCAGGCCGCCACGGTGCGGCGGGTTTGACGGCCGAACGGCGTCTTCCAAAAGCCCTAGCCAAGTGCGGGTTGTCAGTGATAGCTTGAGACCGTGCCCCTGATTGACGTTCATACCCATCTTTTTCGCTACCCCGAGCACTTTACCGAGGACTTCGTGCTGCAATCCAAACGAGCGCGGGCAGGCGTCGAAGTCGACCTCACCGTCCGCTGGGAGGAGTATGCCGCGGGGGCGAAGACCTTCGACAGGGCGATCGTGTTCGGTGGCAAAGCCAGGCTGTCGGGCGTGTGGGTTCCCGACCGCGATGTCGCCGCGTATGCGGCCCAGCATCCGCACAAACTGGTCCCGTTCCTGAGCGTGGACCCGACGCAGCCGGGCTGGCACGACGAACTCATCGAAGGACATCAGGACCTGAAGTTCAAAGGCATCAAGCTGCTGTCGATGTACGCCGGTTTCAAGCCGAACGACCGCACGCTCGACTACCTGTGGGCTTACGCGACCAAGCATCATTTGCCGGTGTTGGTCCACACCGGAACGACGTTCATCGACAAGGCGCCGCTCGAGTGCACGCTGCCGAGGCTGCTCGACGATGTCGCCGCGCGGTTTCCGGAGGTGCGGATGATCCTGGCGCACCTGAGCCATCCTTACGAAGGCGAGTGTGTGGTGACGATCCGCAAGCATCCCAACGTATACGCCGATTGCTCGGCGCTGCACTACCGGCCCTTTCAGCTCTATCATTCGCTGATGCTGGTGCAGGAGTACGGCGTGTGGGACAAAGTGCTGTTCGGGAGCGACTATCCGTTCACCACCGTCGACGCGTCGATCGAAGGGATGCTCAACCTGAACAAGATGCTGGAGGGCACCGCATTGCCGCGGTTGAACATCGAAAAGATGGAACAGATGTTCTACCGCGATTCACTGAAGATTCTGGGGATCGAATAACGCCATGCTGACTATTCAAGGCTGCCGCGCCAGGCAGCAACGGCTCCTCCGGGTGATGGAGCAGAACCGGTGGGACCTGTTTCTCACCGCCAACTATCGGACGGTGTATTACCTCTCCGGCCTGCTAGGGCCGGCGGAAGTGCCCGCCGTCTTCGCAATGGAGAGTGGCGGCCGGTCGTTCGTGATCTCGAGCGTGACTGGCGACGCAGCGGCGGATGAGACCATCGCGCTCGAGACCTATTCGACCGCGCGCGTGATCGACAATCTGCCCGCCGACGCGGCACGCCTGCTCCAGGACGCGCTCGGTCGATTCAGCGGCATCGGCACCTGCGCGGCTGACGAAGGCCGCCTGCCGCTCGCGTTCGCCGGCGCCGTGGCCAGCGTCCGGATTGAAGACGCACACGCGGCAATTCTACGATTGCGCAAGAAGAAGGAAGAGGACGAGATCGATGAGATCCGCAGGTCGCTCCGCCTGAACGCCGTCGCCTATCGCACCGCGCGGGAAGCGATCGAGCCAGGCCTGACGGAGATCGACGTCTACAACGCGATGTACGCCGCGCTATGCCGGGAGGCCGGAACGTCGGTGAGTTTCCCGGGCGATTTCGCCTGCGGGGAACGATGTGTCCGCGGCGGCGGGCCGCCGACCCGGCGCAGGGTGGAGCGCGGAGATCTCTACATTCTGGACCTGTTCCCGGTGACCGCCATCTACGCGGGCGACACGTGCCGCACGATCGCGGTCGGCCAGCCCACCGATCTTCAATTGAAGGCGTGGGAGCGGGTGCACGGCGCTTTGAAACTGGCGGAGTCCAAGGTCAAGCCCGGATTGGCAGCGCGGGCCTTATACCTGGAGGCCAAGGCCTATCTGGACGAACCGGAATGGGGCGAGAAGAGCTTCTGGCACCATCTGGGGCACGGCATCGGGCACGATGGCCACGAGGCGCCACGGCTGATTCCGGGAAGCGACGAAGCATTTGAGGTGGGCGATGTGTTCACGCTGGAGCCCGGCCTGTATTCGATGGCGATGCGGGGCGGCATCCGTCTGGAGGACAACTACGTGGTGCGCGAGAACGGAATCGAAAATCTGTTTGAAGGAGTTCCGCTCGAGTTGTGATCAGTCGCGTTTATTCCTTAGTGAGCCACTCCAGATTGAAACGGGCCAGAACGAGCCGCGAATCACGCACGGAAAGGCGGCCGCTCTCATAGAGGCAGAGAATCCGATGGTCCCGCGCGAGGGCGAGGTCGGAATACCCCCCGGACCCTTGCGTCACCAGCCGCGACGCCTTCCACGTTTTCGCGTCATCCTCGCTCAGCCGGACCACGAGAACATGACCAGATCGGGCGCGCACTGCAGAGACCCGGAAGCGCCGGGCGACAAACACCGTCGCCTGGCGCCACTCCGGGGAACGCACCCCTTCGGCCGAGGAGGTGTACGGGAATCGGGAACAGCCAGCCACCGCTCCCTGACGGTCGCGGCTCCGAAGAAGCGCAACCCCACGGCTGACGCTCGGGTCTGCGGCTGTTCTCTGTGCAGTCATCGGCAGTTCCTGTCCGATCAGCCGGCGATTCGGGCAAAACCCGCGAGGAGTTCGGTTCTCTGATCTTCTGTCAACGGCAAGTGGGGCGGCCGCGGATTGCCGAGATCCATCCCGTCACGGCTGGAGAGAGCTTTCACCGCCGCCATGAAGGGATAAGGCTCCAGCAACCGGGCGACCTCAATGACCCTCCGCTGCAAGGGTAATGCGTCACGAGGATTGCCTTCGCGAGCCAAACGCCTGACCTCCACGAAAAGACGGGGCATGACGTTCGCCAGCGCCGCAATCGCGCCGTGAGCGCCCATCATCTGGGTGGCCAGCAGCATCTCGTCGACGCCCGTCAGCACGTTCTGGCGCTGCGCCCGCTGCAGGATTACGTACGCCAGATCTTCGGCGTTGATGCCGGAGAACTTGACGCCAGCGATTCCGGGCAGGTCCAGCAAGCGCTCCAGAACCGCGTAGCTGTTGAGGCAGGGGGCCGCCGCCGGGTTGTAGTAGATCAGAAACGGCAGCGGTTGTGCGGCCTCGGCGATGGCCCGGAAATGCGATTCGATCGCCGCCGGGCCGAAGGGCGCGCTGTGAGGGGCCAGACTGCTGACGCCATCCGCTCCTGCCCGGACCGCGTGCCGCGCCAGGCGAACCGACTCCGCGGTAGAGCCGCTGCCCACGTGCACGAGCACCTTGCCTTTGCCACGCGAAACGCGGATGGCCGTTTCCGCCACCGTCTCCCTCTCGCCGGCGGTCATCAGCAGACCCTCGCCCATGACTCCGCACACAAACTGCCCCGAGGAGCCTTGATCGTAGAGATGGCATATGAATCGTTCATACACGGCCGCATCGAAGTTGCCGTTCGCATCGAAGGGCGTGAGCGTGGCAGGGTAGATGCCTTCAAATCGGGTCATGCGGGGAGACTCTCCAGGAAGGCGGCGACGGCCTCGCGGAACTGTGCTTCATGCAAGGCGACGTTGTCCGACTTCGACACGATCGTGCGAAGTGTGGCGTGGGGCAGAGCCGAGGCATACGCTTCAGCGAACTCGAAGGGATGAACCGGATCGTTGTGATTGCCGACCACCAGCGCCGGCATCACGAGCCGGCGAAGCTCATCGAGCGAGTGAAACGGCGTCGATGCCGGAATGTGGCGGAAACTGGCGATCATGGCGGATTCGGGCCGATCGGTGAGGAGCCCCCGCAAAGACTCCGCGGCTGCGGGCGCCGTGTCCTGGTATTCAAGGAACTGCGCGTGTTCGACGAGTCTGGCGAGCGCGCCGTCGCGTCCATAGCGTTCGACGAGATCAGCCACTAAGGGGAACATCTCGAGATTGGGCGGAGTGGGCTCAGCCAGCCAGGCGGGGCGTGAGAGGATCAACGCGGTCGCCCTTTCGGGAAACCGCAACGCAAACGCCGCCGCGATCGCGGCTCCCATCGAGACACCGCCCACCACGGCGCGCGCCATACCCGCGGCGTCCATCACGGCGGCCATGTCGCCGGCCATACCTCGAAAGTTCAGAGTCGACAGATCGCCCGTATCGGCGCTGCGGCCATGCGTCCGATTGTCGTAGAGGGCCAAACGGATCCCGCCGACACCGGCAAACAACGCTTGTACCTGCGCCACGTGGCCACCGAGTCCGTGGCTGAAGACGATAGGAAGGCCATCCCCGGAGCACTCGTAGTAAAGTTCGACGCCGTGAGAGGTCGCGAAGGGCATCTAGTCCCCCTCCGAGCACGTGCAGGCCGGCCAAAACATTGTGGCGCAGACACTCGTCTCGACGCTTCTGCCTCCGGCTTGACACAGGCGGCGAGTTTTCGAAAGCCCCACAAATGCGGCTCGGAGCCGTTCTTCGATACGCAAGGCCGGGCTGCGCCCGGCAAAGCGTCGAGACGAGTCTCGACGCTCCAGACACGAGTGTCTGCGCCACAAATCGGCCTGCATATTCATAAGTTAGCGCCTATGGTTCTCCGACCGGCGCCGGCCGCATGTACGCGGCCCAGGCGCGGCCTTCGGCCGCGTGGGGAACCGAGGTTTCCCTGCAAGCTGAAGCTTGTGCCACATTGGGCGAAGGGCACGTTAGAAAGCTCCTTTCGGCGCGAGGGCGATCAGGCGGTCGCGGCAGGGCACGACTTCGCTCTCGTCCAGGTCGTGCATGATCAAAGAGCCCTTGAACCCCGACTCGACGAGCAGGCGGAGATAGCAACTCCAATCGATCCTGCCCGTGCCCGGCGCCACGCGCCGCGGATGATCCGCCCCGGGTTCGGCCGGAACGATGTCTTTGGCGTGCGCCATGAACACATCGCCGGCCAGCAGGCGGAATGCGTTCTCAATCACCGAAGTCGTGTCCCCGATATTGTCGTGGTTGATCAGGTTGGCCGGATCGATCAGGACCTTCAACCGCGGGGACGAGACCTCATCCAGCAGACGGCGCGCTTTCTCCGAGGTGTCGACCACATTGACCACCTCTGGTTCGAAGACGAGCATGACGCCCGCGCCCTCCGTCGCGTCGACCAGGCGCTTCATTGTGTCGATCATGTCGGTCCAGGCGCCGGGCTGCGAATTGTCGGGATGAAACCCCCACATGTAGTCCGGGTTCCGCGTGCCGGTGCAGAGCGTCATCGTGTCTGTTCCGAAGGCCGCGGCATGACGCGCGATCAGGGTCACGCGGCGGACACCCTCGGCCCGCTCTTCCTTGGACGGATGGATGGCGTTGAAGGTGCCGCCAACCGCGGCCAGGTGAAGGCCGCGCGAGCGGAAGATGTCTCCGATCCGGCGGGCCGTCACTTCGTCCAGCGCCGCCGGGAGGCTTTCGAGACCGGCGTTCGCCAGATTCAACTGCATGGCCTTCATTCCGTCGGCGCAGGCCTGGTCGACAATCTCCTCGAGCGAGTCGCGCCGGTAGGTTCGTGCCATCGTTCCGAGCAGCATGGTTTCTCCTTGGGACTGCGCCGGTCGCAGACCGGCGCCACTGACAACTAGGCTAGGGAGCGATTACAACCTTCAGTACTTCCGACGAACCAGTGGCCTTGAATGCCTCGTGAGAGTCTTTGAGCGGAAAGCTGGTGGTGACCACCGCGCCCGCGTCCAGGCGTCCGCTCACCATCAGGTCGAGCGCGCGGGAGTGCGTGTACGGGTTATTGTACGAACCGCGGATCGTGATCTCGTTGTCGTTCACCCAGAAGGGGTTCAGGTCGACATTGTTTTCCTTTGCGCACACACCATACATCATCACAGTGCCCCCGCGCGCCACCAGTCGAAGCGTCTGGCGAATCGCGTGGACGCTGCCGGAGCAGTCGAACACCACCTCGACACCGTCCGGATGCCGGTCGCGAATGGCTTTCACCGGATCGTCCTTGGCGGGATCGATCACCCAGGCGGCGCCCAGCTTTTCGGCGCGCCGGATTCGGCCGGATTGGGGCTCCACCATGATCACCTCGCTCGCGCCATAGAGCCTGGCCAACTGGAGCATGATCGCGCCCATCGGGCCCGCACCGAAAATCACCACGCGATCGCCCGACTGCATGTTCGACAGGTCCATGCCGCGCAGGCAGCAGGCGACCGGTTCGGCCAGCGCCGACTGCTCGAGCGAATAGTCCTTCGGCAGTTTGTACGCCTGGGCGACGGGGACGACATTGAACTCGGCAAAGCCGCCCGGAATGTTGACGCCGAGCGCGACCAGGTTCTTGCACAAGTGCGCGCGGCCCCGGCGGCAGAACGAACAATAGCCGCAGACGATGTTCGGGTCCACCGAAACATGATCGCCGGGGCCGAAGCCTTCCACCTCCGCCCCGACCGATTCCACCACGCCCGAGTATTCGTGGCCGGGGATGATCGGCAGGTTGGCCGGATAGACGCCGTGCAGGATGTGGGGGTCGGTGCCGCAAATGCCGCCCGCCACCACCCTCAGCAGCAGCTCGCGCGGACCGGGCTTGGGTTTCTCGGTCTGAATCAGCCGTAGAGTTTCGAACTCCGGAATCTGTAACGCCAGCATGTCGTCTGTTCTCCTCAGGGAACCCGTCAATCTTTAAGAAAGTCCGTTGCTACCTATCGTGTCACCGGCACCGACGCATTCTCGAACACGCTTCAGGGGCGGGCTGAAGCCCGCCGCAGGCTAAAGCCCGCCCCACTCACGGTCGCGGCTCACAAGAGGACTTGCGGCCAAGCCCCGAAATATCCGCATACTTCCGCCGCGACCTCGGTCGCCGTTTCCATCGACTGCCGGGCGCCCTTCCCCCGGCCGCGCTCAAACAGCCATCCGGCGATGAAGGCGTCCCCGGCTCCCAGCGTGTCGACCGCTTCGATCGGCCTGGCCGGGACGCGAAACCGCTCCCCTTGGCCGCTGTACATGGATCCCGCCGCGCCCAGCGTCACCACTACCTCCGGAATCCCGCAACCGTGAAAAAAGCCCAGCGTCTCCTCCAACACCTCGTTGCTCGAACCGTCGCCGCGCGAGACAAAGGCGATCCGCAGATCCCGGCCGCACACGGACGCCAGTTCCGGGTTCACCTGTTCACTGAAATCCATGCTCACCATCGCCCCCGCCGAGCGGAAGGTCGCGACTTCTTCCACAATCCGGGGACACGCGTCCCGCCACGCGACGTTCCAGGCAGTATACGCCGATGAGTGAATCAGCGGGTAGCCGCAAATCGACTCCAGTGCCGCCGGAGACAGCGTCTGGGGGCACTGGACTCCGGCCCGGTCTCCGAGCACGATGCGCTCGCCGTCCCGGACTTCGATCCAGGTGACGGCGCTTTCCCCATGACGCACTTCCACGTGCCTGCAATCGACGCCCCGGTTTTCGATCGATCGCCGAATCAGGGCGCCGGCTTCATCATCTCCCACGATGCCCAGGTAAGCCGCCTCCGCTCCCAGGTTGGCCAGGTGCACGGCGACATTCACCGCATTGCCGCCGACAAAACGGGCCGCCTCCGGCCTCTCATAGACGTCCAGGCAGTTGTCGCCGTACACCGCAATCCTGGGAGGAGCCATGGGCTAGAAGAACGTATCGCCCTCGGTGTAGGGAGTCACATGCATGTAGTGGTAGTGATTCAAATCCAGGTCGCGCTGGCAGGCGGCGGCGTACAGCAGCCATAGCTGCGACGGGTACAGCACCAGCGCGTCCAACAGCGGATGCGCCTGCGGCGCCAGTTCTCTCGCGTCGAAAACAAACGTCTCGGCCCCGTTGCGGCGGGCGAAGTTCAGCGTTTCCTCGCCGAATCGCCGCGACCGGTCGTTCCCCAGCAGGAACATCATCGACGGATGTCCCTTGCGCACGGTCTCGAGAGGCCCGTGGCGGAACTCGCCATAGTGAATGAAAGAAGCGTACTGTTTCAGATACTCGCCAAACATGTCGAAGGTCATCATGTAGGCGAGCATGTAGGCGGCGCCCCCGGCCAGCACGAGCAGGTGGTCGCGGTCGAGCTTGGAAGCATGCTCTTCCCCAAGCTGCCGGGAAACCGCGGCGATACCCTCGATCACCCGCGGCGATTCCTCGAGCGCACGCTCGAACGCCTCCACTTCGGGTGACCACCGGTCGAGGGCGCGGGCCAGTTCCACCACCAGCAGCATGGTGAGCAGCGCCGGCGAGCTATAGAGAGCGCGCGATTCATAGGTGACCGACCACGCCGCTCCCTTCGCCAGTTCCGCGTTCGCATACCGTGTGACGGCGAGCAGGGGGACCTTCGCCTCGTCGATCAGTCGCTTGGCCGCCATGGTGTCGACGGTCTTGCCCGAATAGCTGGCCCCGATCGCCACCGTCCGGTCGTTGAGGATCGGAGGGCGCGCACTGACAATGTCGGGGCTGAGCAGATAATCCACGCTCAGGTCGAGCAGGTTCAGGCCCGCCCAGTAGCCGCTGTAGAGCGCGCTGGACGAGCCGCCGCTGCCGAAGAACAACAATCGCTCGGGCTTCCGCGCCGCGATCCCGCGTGCGATGGCGGCGATGGCTTCCCGCCGCGTGTCGAGCATCCGCCGCATCTCGGCTGCGACAATCGGCGCCGTGAAAATCTCGGCATCCAGATTGGCTTCGGATAGGGTCCTGGTTTGCATGATGACTTACACCTTGATCTGCGAATACGCTTCTTCCAATGAATCGAGGATTCCGTAGCGCGGACTGTATCCGAGCATGGAGCGCGCCCGCTGCGTGCTCAACTCGTAAGAGTAGAGCCTCCGGCAACGCCCGGGCGCCGTATCCTTCCCAATCCGCGCCGCGACCATCGGTCCGATCTGAGAATAAGTCCAGGGCGCGGGCCCGGCGATGTTGAATGCCTGTCCGGCGGCCGATTCGCGGTCGATGGCCAGGAAGGTGCCCAGCGCCGCATCGCGGGAATCCACGACGTGCTCCACCATCGGCTTCCCGCTCTCCTCGAACACGATCTTGACCGTATCCTCGCGGTCCCAATTGCCCAGGTCTTCGTCGACGAGGAAGTCCTTGTAACCGGCCACCAGGAACAGGTCGAGCGCTTCGCGCGGTTCCACGATGGTCGGGTAGCGGAGCCGCACCGTATCGATGCCGAAGGCCGCCTGGTAGTCGATGCACAACCGCTCGCCGGCGGTTTTCGAGATGCCGTAGAACAAGGCCGGTTGCTGGTGGATCGCTTCGTCGATCGGAGCCGCGTAGGGCCCCTTGCTCCAGCCCGTGCAATAGGTCGCGTCGGAACTGGCGAACACGAAGCGAGGCTTTCGCGGCTGCGCGCACGCGGCCCGCAGCAGGCAGTACGTGGCCCGGATGTTCGATTCGAAGATCTCGTCGTCCGGCGCCGGCGGCATCACGGCGGCCAGATGGCAGACCGCGTCGACCCCTTCCATCGCGGCGGTCAACGCCGCGGTATCGGTCATGCCCGCGCGAACCGCTTCGGCGCCGTCCGGGGCGGGATTGCGATGAACGAGGGCGCGCACCGTGTATCCCCCCTCGATCAATAGCGGTGTCAGCCGTTTTCCCAGGCGGCCGGACGCGCCGGTCAGCAATACTTTGCGCTTTGCCATCGAACTCACTCCTTGCAGGTGGTCTGCCGCAGGGGCGCGATCTCCACCCGCTGCCCGGTGCGAACCGACGACGCGATCGCCTCGATCACCGCCAGGTCGGCGATGCCGTCGAACACGTCGGGCTCGGCCGGCAGATCCTCCAGAATCGCCCGCGCGAACGCCTCCAGTTGCCGTTCGTACGGGTCGCTGTCCGGCATGATCGGCGCGCGGTACTCGCCCAACGCGGCGTCGAACGCGAGCACCTCGCTGGGACGGTTGTAGAACGGCAGGAACGTCTTCAGCTCTACGCTGCCACCCTCACCGTGGACGCAGAACCCTTCCCGCCAGTCCATCCGGATCGCGGTGGTCAATTCGAAATGTCCGATCGCTCCGTCGTCAAATTCGAGCAGCCCGTGCCACGACAGATTGCTGTACTGCTCGGCAAACCGCGCCTGGACCGCGACGATCTCGCCGCCGAGGAAGCGCAAGGTGTCGACCAGGTGCACGCCGTGAGTCGCCAGTTTGTAAGCGCGTTTGTCGCTTTTGAACGAAGGGGGAAACCCCATCTGCGCACTACTCTTCAGCGGAGGCAGCCGCAAGGTGTTCTGCATCGCAGGGCGCACCGCGCTGTCGCAGTACCATCCGCTTACCGAAAGCCGCTGGCCCACCCGGCCGGCGACGAATTCGTGCGCGAACGCGATTCCCGGGTCGAACCGCTTCATATTGCCGACCTGCAGTTTCCGCTTGCTGCGCTCGACCGCGTCCACCAGCGGCAGGCATTCCCCGACGGTCATTCCCAGAGGCTTCTCCACCAGCACATGTTTGCCGTGAGCCAGGCACTCGATGGCGTTGGGGACGTGATGCTGGTCGGCCGTGGCGATCAGGATGGCGTCGATCGTGGGATCTTCCAGCAGTTCGCGGGGGTCGGCCGTCCATCGCTCGACGCCCCAGCGCTGGGCGACCTGCCTTGCCAGATCTTCCGCCAGGTCGCAGATTCCGGCCAAGCGGATTCCCGCGGCCTTTTGCAGCGCGAACAGGTGCGCGTACTGCGAGATCAACCCGCAGCCGAGCAGTCCGATATGCACCGTATCCCTCAGTGGAGTCGTTCCCCCTGCCCGCTGTCGGCGGGGATCGGGACGGTAATCACTTCCCAGCCAAACTGTGCGAAGGGCGCGCAGTGAGCCCGCTCATCCGTCACCATGGTGTGAATCACGTCCGCCGGCGCCACTTTCGAAAACGCCATCCGGTTCAGCTTGGTGTGGTCCGCAACCGTGATCACTTTGCCGGCCACTTCGATCATCGCCCGCTTCACCATGGCGTCGGCTTCCGAATCGTCCGTAATGCCATGCTTCGGGTCGATGGCGGTCAACCCCATGAACAGCTTGTCGACCCGGTAGCGGCCCAACTGCTCAACCGTAGTCGGGCCCACGAGTTCATGGTGAACCGGGTCGTAGCGGCCGCCGAGAACAATCAACTCGCAGCGGGGCTTGGTCGCGATCACTCGCGCGATTTCGAGACTATTGGTGAGCACTCGCACGTTGTGGACGTTCAAGACTTCGGCCAATGACAGTGTCGTTGTCCCGCTGTCGATGATTACCGAGTCGCCTTCGACAATCAGCTCCGCGGCCCGGCGGCCTATCGCCTGCTTGACGAGCGGGACCTCCTGCAGTCGCGCCTCGTACGGAAGCGCCGCCGCCACTTGCGGCAGGGCTCCGCCGTGCGTCTTACGGATCAACCCGCGCGATTCCAGATCGCGCAGGTCGCGGCGGATGGTGTCCTCGCTGACCTCAAACAACTGGGACAGGCTGCCCACTCCCGCCCGTCCGTCCCGTTCGAGAATCTTTAGAATCCGGGCTTGCCGCTCCTCGCGGAACAGCACCTCGCCCTCCTTATGCGCCATAGGAATCAATAGAATGGTGTGAATTCCATGCCGCAGTATAGCGGCCTGTGCGCGAGATGTCAACCATGAAATCGCATAATCACGTAGACTCGTGCATGTTTCGGCAAGGCAAGCCTCGATTCGCAAAGCCGTCTCGAAACTCTGTGGGACCGGTCACTGTGACTGTGCGACTTTGTGATTTGACTTTCATGCCCTCACCGACGTATGATCCCGTCAAATCCGTCTGTCGACGAGAAACAGACCCTCGTTCGCTGGCCTCTCGCTTGGCCGGCTATGTAGAAAGGACCACGTTATGTCTCGAACACCGTTGTGCGCGGCAATCCTTGCGATACTTTTGCTGCTGGGAACCGTAAATGCTCAAATCACCGGAGGCTCGTTCACCGGGTTGGTGACCGACGCCAGCGGAGCCGTTGTGGCCGATGCGCGCGTGGAGGCCAGAAACGTGGCGACCAACGTGGCTAACGCGACGTCGACCACCGATCAGGGACTCTATGACTTTCCGCTGTTGCCTGCCGGCCGCTATGTGATCAGCGTCGAAAAGCCGGGTTTTCAGCGGGCGACCACGGGCGAACTGCAGTTGAACTCGGGCAACCGGCCCAAGATCGACATCGCGCTCAAAATCGGCGAAGTGTCCCAGTCGGTGGAAGTGGTCAGTGCGGCTCCGCTGGTCAACGCGACCTCTCAGTCACTGGGAACCGTGGTGGATTCCCAAAAAGTGCGCGACCTGCCGTTGAACGGACGTACCTTCACTCAGTTGCTGGTCCTGCAGCCTGGAGTCAGCACGTCCGGCGGCAATGCCAACCGCGGTGGAGTCGAGTTGAACGGGTCTTCGGGTCTGGGCAACAACTGGCTAATGGACGGCGTGGACATGTCGTTCGGGGAAAACAACGGCGTCGGCATTGGCGGGGTCGGCGGCAGCGGCACGGTCCTCAACTCCATCAGCATTGAGGCGCTTGAGGAATTCAAGGTGACGACGAATGCCTTTTCCGCCGAGTACGGGCGTGCCACCGGCGGTGTGATCAACCTCACCACCAGGTCCGGCACCAACCAGTATCACGGTACGTTGCTCTACTTCCTGCGCAACGACAAGTTGGACGCCACTAACTTCTTCTCCAACCGCTCCAATCTGGGCAAGCCGCCCCTTCGGCATAACCAATACGGAGGGAATCTCGGTGGGCCTGTCATCAAGGACAAGCTATTCTTCTTCTATAACTTCGAAGGGGCCACCATTCGCCGCGGGCGCACGATATCAGGCACCGTTCCGACCCCAACGTACCTCGGCCTGCTAAAGAACTCCAAGATGCGGGAGCACCTTTCGAAGATGCCGACCACGTTTGAGCCAACCTCAAACCCGTGGGTCGGCCAGCACTTCCGCAACGACCGGCAAAAGGTCGACGAGAAGACCCACATTGCGCGGGGCGACTACAACCTGGGCAGCCATCGGATCTCCGGACGCCTGAACTACAACACTCAGGACGTGTTCAATCCAGTGTTGCGCCAGGATGTCCGCCAGCAGTTCCCTCTGCGCCAGCGCAACGTGATGGTTTCCGACTTCTGGGTGATGTCGCCCCGCACCACGCTGGAGATGCGCTTCGGATTCAACCGGACCGGCGTGATCCGCGGTCCGGACGACGGACGGCAGAAGCCCGGCCCGCAAGCCGGATATGTCTCGATCGTCGGCCTGACCGGCGGCAGCGACTTGCAGGATCAACTGGGAACGTTCACCGACGTTTATAGCGGTCTTGCGAACGTCACTCATATCCGCGGCGCGCACAACTTTAAGGCGGGGATTGAAATCCGGGACACCAACAGCTTCCGCGATCAGTTCGGTAACCCGCGCAACTATTACAATTCCTTACAAAATGGCATTGACGACGTGCCGTTCCAGGTGGAGATGTACTTCGGAAATCCAAAGGGCGGCTACAAGTTCAAAGGGTTCGCCGGTTATTTCCAGGACGATTGGCGGGTCAGCCGGCGGCTGCAGCTCAACCTGGGAATGCGCTACGAATACTACCAGCCATTCAAAGGGTCAATCGGTTTGGCGACGCGCGATCCGTTCGGGCCGCGCACCACCAAGGACCAGGCCATCTGGAACAGCGACCGCAACAACTTCGGTCCCCGGCTCGGTCTGGTTTGGGATGTTTTTGGCTCGTCCAAGACCATCGTGCGGCTGGGCACCGGGATGACGTACATCGCCCCACAGCCTTTCTTTTACTACGACGCCGCCTGGATCGATGCCAGGGTACCCTTCGCGCCGCTCGTCAACGTGATCGACATTCCGGCCAGCCTCCAGCCGGTCACGTTTCCGTTCCCCATCAGCTTTATCGAGTCCGTGCGGCAGAATCCGACCCTGATACCGCGGGGGCTGCAGCCGGGACTTTTGTCCCCGGATCCCGCTCGCCGCGATGAGTATGCCCTCCAAGGCAACTTCTCCATCCAGCAGCAGGTGAGCAGCACGCTGGCCGTGCAGGTCTCTTATGTTCTGAATCGCGCCGTGAAATTGTACGGGTCTCGCCTGATGAACCCCATCAACCCCGCAACCGGCCGAAGAGATATCGGCCAGGATATCGGCGCCGCATGGCTGCAGGAATTCGGCGGGAACATGACCTATCACGCCATGCAATGGGCGGTCAACAAGCGTCTCAGCAAGGGGCTAACCCTTGACTTCTACTACACGTTGTCGAAGGGCATGCAGTACAACAACGCGGACAACTCCTATGTACGCGACAGCCAGACGCAGGACTTCAACTGGATTGCCGGGTCTCGCGGCCCGAAAGTGACCGACGTCCGAAACCGCGCCACCGCGGTCTATTCCTACGAGGTTCCGACGGGCGCGTTTGCCAAGGAAGGGATTGCAAAGACCTTTCTCGGCGGCTGGACCATCCAGGGAATCATGGGATACCGCGGCGGCTTCCCGCTCAATGTCGTTACCGGCCGGGACAACATCGGCAATGGGCGAGCCGACGGCCAACGGCCGGACGCAGTCTCCGGCCAGAGCCCCTATCTCGATTCGGCGGACCCGCTGGTCCTGCTCAACCGCGCAGCTTTTGATTTCACCATCGTCCAGACGCAGCGCCGTTTCGGCAACCTGGGCTACCACACGGTGAAAGGCCCCGACGCCTTCACGTGGGATGCGTCGGTGAATAAGTGGTTCACCATCCGCGAAGGCCACCGGCTGAACTTCCGGTTCGAGATGTTGGCTCGTCCGAGGAATCTGTGGGTCAGGAGGCGAGGAACCTATGGAGCTTGCGGCAGGTGGAGTCGAAGGAGCGCTGCTGCTCGTCTGAGCCATTGTGAATGGCCGGACCGCCAAGTTCATGGACG
>JBJXGR010000241.1:0-19389 GCA_046160045.1 Bryobacteraceae bacterium | reverse complement strand
TCGTAGAGCACGACGCCGAAGGCGAAGACGTCCGTCCGCGCGTCGATCTTCTTGCCCTCCACCTGCTCGGGCGCCATGTAGGCAATGGTGCCGAGCACCTGCCCCTCTTCCGTCCCCGGCGCGCTATCGTGTAGGGTGCGTGTCGCGTCGGACTCTCCAGGCGGCGCGGCTTCGGTCAGCTTCGCCAGGCCGAAGTCCAGCACCTTCGCTAACCCTTGCGCGGTAACCATCACGTTGGCCGGTTTGAGGTCGCGATGGACGATTCCGGCCGAGTGCGCGGCCGCGACGGCATCGGCTATCTGGATGCCAATCTTCACGGCCTCGCCCACAGGCAGTCCGCGTTTGGCAATCAAGCCATGCAGCGTCTGGCCCTGAACGTACTCCATGGCAATGAAGTCGAGTTCCTCGGCGCGGGCGATGTCGTGGATCGTGATGATGTTGGGGTGATTCAGTGCCGAAGCAGCCTTGGCCTCCTGCACAAAGCGGCGGCGGCGGTCGGGATCGGCGATCTTGTCGGGGCGCAGAAGCTTGAGAGCGACAAAGCGGTCGAGATGATGGTCGCGGGCTTTGTAGACCGCGCCCATTCCGCCCTCACCGAGTTTTTCGGTGATCTCGTAATGAGCCAGCTTCCGGCCGATCATCGGGTTCGTGTCATTATGTCACGCGCTCGAGATGTGGGGCGGCCGGGCCGGCCAGGCTTCCGAGGCCTGACCGCAAGGGAGGGCTTCCGGCGCCGGCGCGAAAGGAAGAGAAGAAGAGGCGCAATCACCTCAACACAGTCGGGCGACTTTGCGAACGAAAGCCCTTCCTTGCGGTCGGGCCTCGGATGCGCTGCCCCCGGCCGCCTCCACGGTTAGCCGCCGAAACAGTAGATCCGCCCGTCCTGCGCCCCGACCACCAGTCGCCCTTGAGCGATCGCCGGCGAGGCCGAGATCCCCGCGCCCGCCTCGAACTCCCACACCTTCGTGCCCGTCGCCACATCGAGTGAATACAGGCGTCCGTCGTTCGAGCCGATGTACGCCCTGCCTCCGCTGATCGCCGGCGACGAATCGACACGCGCCTTGGTGGCGAACTGCCAGACCGGCTTTCCTGTCGCGATGTCGATGCCGTAGACGAACTTGTCGCGGCCCCCCAGAACGATCCGGTCCCCGCTCAACGCAGCCGACGAATAGAACGGAAACTTGCGCTGGGGATGCTCGTACTGCCAGGCCAGCTTTTTCGTCTTCAGGTTCGCCGCGATCACCTCGTTGCCGAACGTACCGTAATAGGCGAAATCGCCCGCCAGGACCGGCGACGCCCCCGTGTACCCGCCTGACGGAAAATGCGCGATCACTTCGCCGTCCGAAACCCGAATCGCGCGGAAGACTTCATCGCAGCCCGAGATGTAAGCGATGCCGTTCAGCACCGCCGGCGTGCCGTGAATGTAGTTCTCGGTCCTGACCTTCCACAGCACGGCGCCTGTCTTCGCGTTCAGGGCATAGAGCGAGCCGTCATACGAGCCGATCAGCACGCGGTCGCCGATCACGACGGGCGACGACTTGATCTCGGCCGACGTCTTGAAGGTCCACGCCGCCTTGCCGGTCGTGGCGTCCACCGCGTGGAACTCGCCGGCCAGATCCCCAATGTAGACGAGGCCGTGCGCCACGGCGGGCGAGGATTCGCCGATGCCTTCCAGTTTGGCGGCCTGATACTTCCACTTCAGTTTGCCCGAGGCGAGGTCGATCGCGAGCAACTCGCCCTTCTGGCAGCCGACATACACCGTGCCGTCCACAATCGCAGCCGAAGACTCCACCGCCTCGCCGGCTTCGTACGTCCAAAGCAGCTTGAGCTCTTTCGGCAGAGCCGTCTGGGCGACTCCGGAGTTTTGAGGGTTGCCCCGAAACCGCGGCCAGGAATCCTGCGCCGGCAGCGCCGCGGCAACCAGCAGACTGAGAATCAGAAGGCCCATTCGTAGATCTCCAGGGCCGCTTTGGCGTCGAACGGACGCGGGTTGAATCGCCCGGTCCATTGCTGCGAAGCCTCGTCGGCCAGTTGTGGGAGCATGTCGCCGGGGACGTCGAGCGAGCCGACATACACGGGAAGATCGGCCGCGCGGGCAAGATCCTGCAACAGGCGCGGCAGATCGGAAGCCAGCTCCCGATAGCGGGCCCCAGCCACGGCGGAGTTCCACTTGACGACGTGCGAGAGCAGGGCCGAGATGGCCACTCCATGCGTGGTTCCGAAGTTCGCGGTCAGGGGATTGGCGCAGGCGTGGGTCGCGCCGAGCATGGAATTCTCGATGGCGAGACCGGCGAAGTACGCGCCAAGCTGCATATGGCCAATCGACTCGATGTCGGCCGGGTGGTTCAGCACGCGATAGAAATTCTGGGACAACAGCCGCCACGCCTCGCGCGAAAGGCATTCGGACATCGCGTTCCTTTTTGTGGTGACAAATGTCTCGATGGCATGCGAAATCGCGTCGTAGCCGGTGATGGCTCGCACGGCGCGAGGCTGGGAGACGGCGAGTTCCGGGTCGAGGAGGGCCGTCCGGAAGGCGGCCGACGGGGTTCCGCAGGCCATCTTGACGTGGGTCTGGGCATCGGAGATGATGGCGTACGATTGCGCCTCGCTACCCGTGCCGGAGGTAGTCGGCACGCCGATGGACGGCAGCAGTGGTTTTGTGGCCTTGTTCCAACCCCAGTAATCCGGCATCGCGCCGCCATTGGTCAGAAGGAAGTTGATGCCTTTGGCGCAGTCCATGGAACTGCCGCCTCCCAGGCCCACCAATGAATCGATGCGCAACGACTCCGCGATCCGGCGGCCGGCGTCCACCATGGCGGTGTCCGGGTTGGAATCGAAGTCGTGGAAGGCCTCGGCGAGGACACCCTCGGCTCGCAGCAGTTCGACGGCGCGGTCCACATAGCCCGCCGCGGTCAGGCCGGGATCGGACACGACCAGGGTTCGAGTAAAGCCCAGACCACGCGCGATCTCGCCGAGGCGATTCAGACTACCGGGTCCGAAGACGAGGCGCGTGCGCGCGTCGAAGTCGAACGGGACCATGCGCTACTTCTTTTCCGCCAGGGCAAACAATTGGTTGCGATTCATGAGGAGGAGCGCGCCGTTGGCCGGAACGGCGGTCGCGTAGACGGAACTGCCCATGTTCATCTCCGCGATCACCTTCTTCTCCCTGCCGTGCGCCAGCACCACGACATCGCCGTCCTCATCCCCCAGGTAAACCTTGCCGTCGGCGACCAGCGGGGAGCCCCAGACCGCCGCCAGCATGTCGTGAACCCAATACACCTTCCCCGTCTTGGCGTCCAGGCAGTGCAGGAAGCCGCTGAAGTCGGGGTAGTAGACGAGACCGTCGGCCACGGCGCCGGTGGAGATGGAGCGGCGGATCTTGTCGTAGTGCCAGAGCAAGCCGCTCTTGGTAGTGTCGCCGCGCTTGGTGCCGTCGATGGCATAGAGGTGCCCGATGCCTTCGCCGTGCTCGGGGTCCTGCCCGTTGGCGACATAGACAACGTTGTCGACGATGATCGGCGTGGCGATCATCTCGTTGCGCGTCTTGGGCCAGACGGAGTCCTTCGGGTTGCTGTCGAACTCCCAGAGCTTCTTGCCGGTTTCCGCTTCGTACGACCGAATCCAACCGTCACCCTGACCGATGACCACCTGCACGGTGTCCCCGATCTTGCCGACCGCTGCCGAGGACCACTGGCCGTGCAGGATCTTCTCCCCGACCGAGTTGTCTTCCCATGCCAGCTTGCCCGTGTTCTTGTCGAGCGCGATGATCGAGGGAGCGCGCGGCGAAGGCACGTTGACGTGGCTCTCATCCTGCCCGTTCGACGTGCTGACGTAAAGCAGATTGCCGTACGCCACGGGCGACGAATTCGCCATGTTGTGGGGATGCGCACCGACCTCCTCCATCATGTCGAATCGCCAGATGATGTCCACGTCCTTTGGGCCAGTGAGCTTTTCTTCCTTGTAGGGGCCGTCGTTTCCGTCGCGGAATCCTTCTTTGTCGACGGCCAGCACTTCGGCGCGATTGGAGACATAGTAGACGCGTTTGCCCTCGATCAAAGGTGAGGAGCACACGCCCTGATACGGCCAGTCGTTGACGCGGCCGGCGGCAAGTTTCTCATGCGTGGCCTGCCACAGGAACTCTCCATCGGATTCGCGGAAGCACATGAGCACGCCGCGATCGCCGCCCTGCTTCGGGTCGCGCGCGAGTTCGTTGTTGGTGCCGACCAGAACAACGCCGCCCCCGACCACCGCATTGCCGTACGACTGCGAACCCAGCGCGGCCACCCATTTGACGTTCTTCTTGGTCGCGACATCCCACGAGGACGGGAGACCCTTCATCGCCGAGACCATGTTGCGGAGAGGAGTTCCGCCCCACATGGGCCAGTCGCCGGAAGGCGGATCGGCGGCCCAGGAAAGAAATACCGGCGCGGCGCCGGCCGCTGCCATCGCCAGCCAGGCAATCCGCGTGCGCTTGCTCATAGGTTCCATGTCACCTTCAAGTCTATCGAAACTGGATCAGGCCGCCGCCAAGCCTGCGGCCTGCTTTTGATCGACTGGCTCAAAACAGGCGCCAACAAATCTGGCGGGTTCGCCCGCCGTCAAGTCATCGACCACGGCATGGCACCCATCATCGCACCCCGTCAGCGCGACGCTCAAGTCGAAGCCGAAGGCCCGAAGCCAAGGGACACGAAGAAGAGGTTGAAAAGTCCATCCGAAGGACCGTGGGTCTTCAAGACTCCCGGCAGTCGAGCCGTGGAGCGTCTGCCCGCCGACGCGGTTCAAGCCGCATCAAGAATCTGTACTGACAGGTGCTTGCCCAAGGCGCGGAAAGCCGATTCCAGCTGATCGAACCGGGAGTCGTGCCGCAAATCTAGTAGCCGGTTCACTCGGGAAAGGTTCCAGTTCAATCGATTTGCCAATTCGGTCCTGCTGATCCGCATGGCCCGCATGACCGAATAAAGTGCCAGCTTCGCTTCGCTCCGCGCGGGGAGCGCGACATAAGGTCCGCGCTTGATGGGCGGAGGCGCGGGGATCGCGTGACGATCCTCTATATAACCCATGAAGGCAGTTTCGAGGGCTTCCACGGCGCGAGCGAGCGCCTCCTCGCGATCGTCGCCGAACGTATGGGCCTCTGGCACATCCGGAAAGCTGACCAGGAGTGTGCCATTCGAGTCGCGCTCCAATCTGACGGGATATCGCAACATGTCCGTTTCCTTAGGCGAGGCCGAGGTCCTTCCTGATCTTCCGAGCGAGCCCTGTGCCGATTTCCTTCTTGGACCCATGCATCGGGAGCACGGTGAAATGCTGCCCACGCCGGACCTTCAAATGGCCTCCCTTTCCGGGTTCGAACGTACAGCCTTGCTTTTCGAGCCACCGCTTGAATTCGGCGCTCGTCATCGGCCTCAGGATACGATACCCCTGTTCGGTCCGCAACAGATATGCTTCGGATCATGGCCGAGGCTTAAGCCGCAGAACGTTCACCACCACGCCCATGAGAACGTGAATCATGTAGTAGAGCGACTTGACGGGTGTGATGCTCGATTTGCCCGCCAACCGCGGCCGGATCCTGCACGGCACTTCCATGAACCGGAATCGCTTGCGTTGCAGCACCACCAGCGCTTCGATTTCCGGATACTCGAGCGGAAAGCTCTTGGAGAACACCTCCAGCGCGCGGCGGTTGACGCCGACGAACCCCGAGGTGGGATCCCGGACCGGCTTTCCCAGAATCGGGCGCAGCACGAGGCGGAAGAAGCTGATTCCGGCCGACCGGATGGGACTGGTGTACCCTCCATCCTGTTCGAGGAAGCGCGATCCGATGACCATCTCGCAGCCGGACGACTTGAGCGCCTCGAAGATCCGCGGAATGTCCTTGGGATCGTGCTGTCCGTCGCCATCCACGCGGATGACGTACTGAAATCCCAGTTCGAACGCGAGACGATAGCCGGCTTGGACGCACCCTCCCAGCCCGAGATGGTGTGGCAGGGGCAGAATGTGGGCGCCCTCGCCTTGCGCGATGGCGATCGTTCCGTCGAGCGAAGAATCGTCGACCACCAACACGGGCACGCCCGGCGCCGCCTGACGGATCTCGCGTATCACCTTGCCGATGGCTCCCTCTTCATTCAGCGCCGGCACCAGGATCAGGAGGGACTCGGAGGTCGTGGGAGCCAGGGCAGTCATCACAACTCAGCCACCTCGCGCACGGAAATCTCATGCCGGCGCATCAGCGCGATGAACTCGCGCGCCGGCATCCGGGCCCGGCGCGCGATCTCGCCCCGCTGCCGAAGCAGTTTCGGCACGGCTGCCAACAAAGCGCCGTGCGCTTTCAGCACCATCCGGATCAACCGCCAGGCTGAACCGCCCTCCCGGGAGTAGCGCGAGGCCGTTCCGCGCCCACCGGCAAGCAGAACCGCGTGCCAGAAGTAGCGCAACAGCGAATACCACGGGACCGCTGCCAGCCAGGGGACGGGGAAGTTCTTTACGGCGAGGCGCAGCCGATTCCGCTCCACCAGGTACGCCTTGAGATCGGAGACGCGGCCCGCCGTGCGCGAGTACTCGTGCTCCACGACGGCCTCCGGAACGTAGAGGCAACTCCATCCCGCGCGGCAGGCCCTCAGCCCCAGGTCGGTGTCTTCACAGTAGAGGAAGAAGTCCTCGTCGAATCCGCCGATCTGGTCGATCATCGTCCGCCGGTACAGGGCCGCGGACCCGCTGGGGCAGAGGACCTCGGAGGCGGTTCCGTATTCCCGAGGCGGCTGCGATTGTCCGCGCTGCTTGCTGCTGCCATCGCGCGCGATCCGCAAGCCCGCCGAATCCAGAACCCCTTCGCCCGCCATGCGGACCTGCGAAGCGCACATCCCGATCGACTCGTTCTGTTGGATGGCCCGTGCCAGGGCTTCGGCCCACCCGGGCGCGGCCACCGCGTCGTCATTCAGCGTTGCCAGCAAATCTCCCGTACTTTCTCTCCATGCCCGGTTCACGGCCGCGCCGAACCCCTGGTTGCCCGCGCTCTCGATGACGCGAACATCGGGCCGGCCTTTCAGGCGGGACCGCGCCAGGGACCGGCCGCTGTTGTCGACGACGACGATCTCGAGGTCAGGCCACGTCTGCCGCACGAGCGACGCGACGCATTGTTCGAGCCGTTCATCGGCGGCCAGGGTGGGTATCGCGACGGTCACACGCACCGGGAGTACCCCACGATTGTATCAACGGGCCTTCGGCCGAGGTCTGGCAGTGTGGGGCTGCGTCGACGCCTCGTAGCGCACGCTTTCGCGTGCAGTGAAGGAGGGCCATTCCTGAATGAAATGCAAGTGTCCGACCGGTCGGGCGGCCCCTTGGCCGGATAGAATTGGATTTGGCAGAACGAAGCCAATTTCGACGGAAAGTCGTTGATTTCGCAGGATGGAAAATGGGTTCTCCAAGTGGCTTCGTTTGGCTTCGCCGCACCTTTCCCGACGGCCACAGTTCTGCAAGGCGAGCCGGTGGAGCCCACGTTCCCTTCATGAGATTCAGTCGCCATGTCGAAGAAGCAGGATACCGCGGCGTCAAGAGCCAAACGTACTTTGAAATCTGCAACTATTAGATTCAACAAGACTTAGATTTTAGAAACCACTGTGAACCACCACGCCGGCCCAGGCGCGTCCACCGAGATGGATGAAAAAGTCAATGCCGGGCTTCGCCCTTGGGCGCAGCCCGGCCCTGGAATTTGGCCTTTTCCCCAACCTGTATCGGCCCTTCAGGCCGCAGCGCGCTTTAGGAAGGCTGGGGCGAAAACTGGGTCAGGTTGGGTCCAAATGCTGGTCTCCTGGTGGTTCTCAATCACCCCCCAAGGTCTTGATGCTAGTGCTGGCCGACCTGGCGAACGAGGGCCTACAGCTTGACCCGGTCGTAGTCAAACGGCTCATTGACCATGTGGTAGAGCGGCTCGCCCTCCTTTTGCAGGTAGTACGTCTTGAGCATGGTCCGCGAAAAATCGGTGAGCTTCCGCGGCACCGGACCGGCGTCGGTCCACTCGTAGACCGGGACGTCCCACGGATTGAAAGTGTCCGACAGGCCGCGCTCTTTGGCGATCCGGTAAAAGTGCACGTTGCCTGGTTCGTGCCCGCCCAGCCATAAGCCCACTAGGTCGAGCCGGAAGGGGTCCTTGGAGAACATCACGAAATTCGGCAGGAACTCTTTCACCGGATCGGCGGGATCTTCGTTCTTGGCGTAGATGGCTTCCACCATGTTGAGCCCGAACTTCAACGTGCTGAGGTTGTCGCAGGTTTTGTGGGCCCAGATCTCCTGGTGCACGGGGCTGAGCCTGGCCGAGCTGTCGTAGCGTGCGAACCCCATGCGCCGGTGGCTCTCGAGGTAGCGCGTCACGCGATCGACCACATCCTTACAGATGAACGGCTGCATGTGATCGGGCGCGCCGGTGACCATCGCCCATCCGGGGCAATAGCGTTGGAAGGGCCACACTGTCAGTCCTTGCGCGTTCTTGCAGGATTGGGTGAGGCACATGCCGTGCGAGCGCCACTTGGCGATGTTGAACAGCCAGGTATCCGGCTCGTGGATGGGCGGGTAGTGCGGAACCTGGCGATAGACGACGGCATCGTCGGGCCGGCTCCAGTTCATCTCCCACTCGCGGCGGTAGTGGGCCGCGCGCCGCTGGGGCTCGCAGATCTCCACGCCATATCGTTCGTGGATATCGTCGTACTGTTTGCTCCAACGGGAATGGCGATAGTTCGCTTCGATGTAATGAAAGCGCCGCAGACCGGCATCGCGCATGGCCAGGAGCAGGCCTTCGTAGAAATTCGGGTCGGTTCCCCAGTTCACCCGTTCGCCTCCAGGCCGGCGGTGAGTGAGCAGGTTCGGCTTGAGAACCACACGATGAGTCACGGGAATCCCCGGGACGTCCATGGGGATGAAGATCTGTCTGCCGAGCGAGAGGCCCTCGCGGCCCATACCGGCCGCGTCCAGGCGGCTTGCGGCGTTCGTCCGGCGGATGAACACCGCGCCGCGATTGGCCTCGATGAACGGATGCAGTCCGAAGTACCGCGGGGTGGTTGCGCGCAGCAAGGGTGCAGCGACCGACGAGGCGCCCCACAGGGCGGCGCCTCCGAGGAACTTTCTGCGATTGAACTCCATCGCCTACCTCCTCAGAGCGGGTTACCCAACATCATCTCCCGCAGAAGAGCCTGCAGGCAACTGAAGGGGCAGGAGGCGTCAGCCGGAGAGACGAACCGGATCGTGCCGGCGGACGTGGCCGGGGGTGACGACATCGGCGTAAACGCCGACGCACGGGAGATCGCCGAGATCGCCGAGGTTGAGACGGTTGAGCCGCGCGGCCGTACGCAGGATTCCGGGGTCGAGCGGAAGATCCGCTCGAGGCAAGGTGGTCATGACGCAGCGCGGGCAGGGCATGGACACGCGCAGGACCAGGTCCGGCCCAATGGCCAACAGCCGGCCGACCCACGCGTTCTCGACAAGGCCGGACTCGTCGGGGCAGTCGACCACGAGGTTCGGCCGAAACCGGGAAATCGGGAATTGACCCTCAGGATAAGCCTCCTGAAGGGAGCGCAGGGTAGAGGTGGTGAGGATGTGGACGGCGGCGTAGTCGAAAAGAGTACCGGGAGGCGCGCCGCCGGAAACGGGTGCTTGGGTGTCTTCGGCGAATTTGCCCCCCAGCGTACCCGCCGCGAACTCGAGCATCAGGCCCTCCGGCGCGGAAGACACCAGCGACACAACGGGTCCGAATCGAGCGCTCAAGCGGGCGGCGGCGTCAGGCTGATCGCTCCGAAGCACCTCTCCACCGGGCAAGGTGATTTGCACCGGGGGGGCCGGTTCGCCGGCGGTGGGCGGAGTGACGAACCGCGACTCACACTTGAGGAGATCACCGAACCTCTTCACGCTCTTCGCGCTCCCGACCTTGCCTGCGGAAGTGTCCGCCAAGGCATACGCGCGGTCGCCGGTCAACCCGCGAGGCCCTACCTCCACAGCCTCAGTCTCTTCACCGGCCATGGACTTCACCGGGTAGCGCCAGAGGGAGGCAATCGTGTACTGAGCCATGGTTGAGATTGTACCGGAAGAGGGGACCAGGAAACAGCCAGAGCCGGAGCGAACCGCGGTGCGCTGGCCGAAGGGTCTTTGATAGCATGTTGGTCTACCAACCGAACCTCAAGGAGACCCATGCCCCGGACCTCACCCGCGACCGCTCCGATCGTCACGCTGCTCGCGATCGCCTACGGCACCGCCCATGCTCAGCCAATCCAGATTGGTTCAAGGCTGGAGCTTTTCCTCGACGATTATCTGATCGAACAGTTCGAAGGAGGCGCCCGGTTGCGGCTTCACCATCCCGTCCGTAAAGAGATCGCGCTGGAACACGATGCTCCGTGGGAAGGGCGCGGCAGCGGGTACCACACCGTCTTTCGCGACGGTGAGCGCTTCCGGCTGTATTACAAGTCATGGAACATGCCGGAAGTGACCGGGAAGGCCGGCGGGCTGGTGATCGCGTATGCCGAGAGCCGCGACGGCATCCGCTGGACCAAGCCGGACTTGGGCTTGGTCGAGTACAACGGCTCGCGCAAAAACAACATCATTCTGGACAAGGTCAACGGAAACGAGCCGCACGACTTCTCGCCGTTCATCGACCCGAAACCGGGAACGGCCGGCGACGCGCGCTACAAAGCGGTTGGTTTTGGCCGCACGCCCAGGGGATTATACGCGTTCAAGTCCGCCGACGGGCTGCACTGGACACTGATGAAGCCCACGCCCATCATCACCCAAGGCGCGTTCGATACGCAGAACATCGCGTTCTGGGATCCCAACATCCGAAAATATCGCTGTTACCTTCGCGACTTCGACGCGAACAAGCAGCGCGGCATTCGCACCTCGGTCTCCGACGATTTTCTGACGTGGTCGAAGCCGGAGTGGATCGTCTTTCCCAATACGCCAGTGGAGCAGTTGTACGTGAACCAGGTGCTGCCCTACTATCGGGCGCCCCACATCCTGATTGGCTTTCCGGCGCGGTATGTGGATCGCGGGTGGACCGAGTCGGCGAAGTTGCTGCCGGAGTTGGCGGATCGTGAAGAGCGCGCGAAGAAGAACACGAGATACGGGACGACGGTCACCGATAGCCTGATCATGTCGAGCCGCGACGGGCGCACCTTTCACCGCTGGGACCAAGCATTTCTCCGTCCAGGCCTGCGCACACGCTACAACTGGTCCTACGGCGACAACTACATCGCGTGGCACGTGATTGAAACCGAGCCGACCAACGACGACGAGCCGCGCGAACTGTCGCTGTTCGCCACCGAGGGCTACTTCACGGGCGACAGCAGCCGGCTGCGGCGCTACACGATGCGGATCGACGGGTTCGCTTCGGCGTTCGCGCCGCTGGGCGGAGGCACGATCGTCTCGAAGCCGGTGGTGTTTGACGGCAACCAGCTTGTGGTTAATTTCTCGACAGCGGCCGGAGGCTCGATCCGGCTCGCGCTGGAAGACGCCGCGGGAAAACCCATCGACGGCTACACGATGAACGAGGCAACCGAGATCTTCGGCGACGCTCTCGAACGTACGGTGTCGTGGAAGGGCGGCTCGGACGTCGGCAAAGTGGCCGGCAAACCGGTGCGGATCCGTGTCGCCCTGAAGGACGCGGATCTGTTCTCGTTCCGGTTCGTGCGGAAATAGGGATTTTCGGCGACGCTATCGGTTGGTGTGCAAAGTCGGAGACCGGCGCCAACAGACGCGGCGCATGGCGTGAAGTCCGCGGGTTCTTTCGGAGCCGCGACCGTCAGGGAGCGGTGGCTGGCTGTCCCCGATTTTTTCACAACCTCTCGGGGAGCGGTGGCCAGAGCACCTGAGCCCGAGCCCGCGGGTTGCGTGGGATCTCATTCACATCCGCCTTCACGGCACCCGCGGGTTGACACCCGCGGTTCGGAGCCATCGTCCGCCGCGGTTTCCCTGGTGAACGGTGTTGGGCCTAAGTCGATTCTCAGCGCTCCTGGGCTGCCTCAACCTCGGTCTGACCGGATTCTCGAAGCTCGAGGGCCCTGGCAAGGAACGTTGAAACGAACGTTTTTCGGTACAGCAGCACCCCGGCGACGGTTCCCAGCGTATTCGTGACGATGTCGGTGACATCGGAATCTCGTGTAGGAAGATACACCTGCAGGGTCTCGATCAGTAGGCTGAGGGAAACACCGGTCAGGACGGTGAGGATGACCGATCGTCTAACCGGGCGCTTGGACGAAAAGTGGGCGTAGAACAGGAAGCCGATGGGCGTGAAGCCAACGATGTTCTGGAAGATATCGCTCCAATTCCACTTAACAGGTATTTCCAGGAAATACTTGTGCGGAATCAGATAACGGTCAGGGATCCGGAGGTCGCCTCCGGACCCGGCGGCGTTGCGAACGAGGCTTCCGGAGCGCTCGCCAAAACAATACAGGGCTACGGTTCCCGGATTCGCGGCTGGCTCCGGACAACCCTTTGTGGTCCATGTTTTGTAACGCCGGGTCACTTCCTCGGGAGTCAGCATCTGCCGCAAGACGGCTAGTCCGAGCACCGTCCCGTCCCAACCCTGGTCTCCGCGCGGGGAGGTTCCCACAGCGAGTTGTCCCTGGAGGTTCCGGAAGGCGAGCGGGAAGGCGTGTGCTGTGTCTTGCTCCGCCCCGTTGACATAGACTGACGCCGTCTCCCCATCCGACGTGATGGTAATGAAGACGGCCTTTTCGGCTTGGAAGAGTTCACCGGCATAGATGTGGGCGACTTCGAGGGCCTGGCGGCCCTGCTTCCGAAGTCGTAACACCAGGCCCGAAGTCCATTGCGTGAGCGTGAACTGCAGGGGATTGCCAGGGACATAGAAGCCGAGAATCGAACTCTCCTGGTCCGTCTTGCCGGGTTGCAGCCAGATTTCCAGGCTGGACGCGGTCTCGTGGGAGTCGGCGAGGTGATCCGGGCCGGATGAAAGGATAATGCCACGGCCACCGAACCGGAGACCCTGTCCGGACCACTCAACCTGGTTTCGGGGACTGCTGAACGGCCAAAGTCCGGCCACCAGGATGCCGGCGACGATCAGGGCGCAGAGAGCGGGAAGATGCTGGAACAACACGAGAGTCAACGGAAAGAGCTTCGACTGGAACCGGTCTAACGGCGTCGCCATTAGTTCGTGCCCCCAGCCGCCGGGCAAGGCTCGCTCGAAATCGACACTTTTGTATTCTACTGTGGCCGGGCGGGAGAGATAGCATGGAACCAGGAATGCCCAACCGACTCTCCCGACGCGCTCTCTACGCCGGCGCCTGGGCGGCGCGCGCGCTGGCTCAACCGTCCACCAAGCCCAATATCGTTCTTGTCCTCATGGACAATCTGGGCTGGGGCGAGTTGGGCGTGTACGGCGGGGGCATTCTCCGGGGCGCGCCGACGCCGCGCATCGACAAACTCGCCGGCGAAGGGACGAGGCTGCTCAACTTCAACGTCGAAGCGCAGTGCGTCCCGAGCCGCGCCGCTTTGCTCACTGGCCGGTACGCCGTACGGACGGGCAACGGCTCAGTCCCGCTCGAGACGCCGCTCTACGGTCTGACGAAGTGGGAGTACACGATGGCGGAGATGCTCTCGGACGCCGGGTACTCGACCGCGATGTACGGAAAATGGCACCTGGGGCAGACCAAGGGACGGTTCCCCACCGATCACGGATTTGACGAGTGGTACGGGATTCCCAACTCGTCAAACGACGCGTTCTGGCCCGGCAATTCTCGCTTTCGCGCCGGCGTTCATCCGTTCGTCAAATACACCGAGGTACTCGAATCGCGGCGTGGTGAGGAGCCCAAGGCCGTCAAAGTGTACGATCTCGCCGCGCGCGGGGCCATCGACGGGGAGATCACGGCCCGCGCCATCGATTACATGCGCCGCCAGACCAAGACCCGGCAGCCCTTCTTCCTGTTTCTCCCGTACACGCAGCCGCACATGCCGCTGACGGCGGCGCCGGAATTCGCCGGCAAGACTCGCAATGGCGAGTTCGCCGATGTGCTGGCCCAGATCGATGCGTATACCGGACGCCTGCTCGATGAAGTGGATCGTCTCGGCATCCGCGACAACACCCTGTTCCTCTTCACGTCCGATAACGGAGGCGAAGCCACGGCGCCGTATCACGGATTCAACGGGCCCTGGCGCGGAACGTATTTCACCGGCTTCGAAGGGTCGCTGCGGGCCCCGTTCCTGGCGCGGTGGCCGGGCCGGATTCCTGCCGGGAGAATCAGTAACGAGATCGTCCACGAGATGGACCTGTTCCCGACGCTGGCGCGGGTCGCCGGCGGGCGCGTGCCGCGCGACCGGGTGTTCGACGGGATCGACCAGCTGGATTTCCTCGAGGGAAGAAAAGAGGCGTCGAATCGCGAGTCGCTGGTCATTTACCTGGCGAACGAGATTTGCGGCGTCAAGTGGCGGAACTGGAAGATGGTGACCCGCGAGATCGACCGTGGCTTCGGGCACCCTGTGAAAGTGTACAGTTTCCCCCTGTGGTACGACCTCCACACGGACCCCAAGGAGGAGAATCCGCTCGACCCGCGCTTCGTGGAGAATCTCTGGGTCCGCTGGCCGGCCGGCCAGGTACTCGTGGACCACCAGGCCACGCTCAAGAAGGAGCCGCCGATTCGTCCGGGAACGCCGGACTAGGAGGGCCGGCCCCCGGGAGAAGCCTGGCTGACAAGCGGCCTGCGCAGCGTCTCCGACTGTATGCTAGACTCGCACCCATCGAGAGGTGGTCATGAGTCGCAATCTGATCAGGCGGCGCGAGATACTGGCGAATTGCGTCGTCCGCGGCCTCCTGGTGGCGGGTGCGCCACTATCGGCGGCGAACTTGTTCGCGCTTTGGCAGAACGGCGAGAGCCGGGCCGCCAAAGCAACCCCAGCCGATGTTCTTGGGCCGTTCTTCATGAAAGGTGCGCCCAACGTTTCGCAAATGCGCCAACCCGGAGACGCGGGCTTCTCGCTGAAGGTGAGCGGACGGGTGGTGAACACCCGTGGCGAGAAGGTGCCCGGCGCCCGCATCGACGTCTGGCAAACCAATCATGCTGGGCTTTACGATGTCCTGGGCTATCGCTACCGCGCCAGGCTCGTGGTACCGGAATCGTCCCACTACGCCCTGGACACGGTGATGCCGGGCCACTACAACGACCGGCCCGCGCAGCACATCCACTACCTGATCACGGCGCCTGGGCACAAGACCCTGATCACGCAGGCCTATTTCGCCACCGATCCTTTCTTTGAGGGCGATCCGGACAGGAACTACACCAAGCGCGACATCGTCGGCCATCGCGAACTGGTGCGGCCGGTGAAGTTGTTCGAGGAAGGAACGACGCCTCGCGCCGAGATCGTCTTCGATATCTGCCTGGAGAAGGCTTGAGATGAGAGCGCTCGCCTCTCTTGCGTTCGCCTCAGCCGCGATGGCGCAGTCCCTGCCCGGGGACCGCGTGCTCGGGTCTGATACCACGGTAGCTCGGGTGTCCTACCTGGATGACGGATCGATCGCAGGCTACGGTCAAGGGCGGGTTCGCGTCTGGGACGCCGCGACAGGGACGTTGTGGCGGCGCATGGACCCGGAAGCCGAACCGGACTCTTCACCCGTTGCCTTCTCGCCGCGAAGGGGCCAGCTTGCCAAGGTCACCAACACCGGAGTGCTCGAGTGGTGGGACCTGAAGACGGCGCGCGTCACCCGACCGGTCGCCGGGATTCCGGCGGCGGTGCGAGGACTCGTTATCTCGCCTGACGGCCAGTCCCTGGCCACCGCGCACGTCCCGCGGCGGGAGGGCGGCATGAACACGGTGCGGGTGAGGGATGCCTCCGGAAGGGAACGGTTTGCCGTTCCGTCGGGACTGGGCGGGATCTCGGTGATGTGTTTCTCGCCGGATGGAAGCGCGCTGGCGGCGGGAAGCTACGACGCCGATTTGCGTGTCTGGAACGCCCGCAACGGCGAGTTGGTTAGGCTGATCGACGACCTTCCGGTTTCGATGTTCGCCCTGTCGTTTTCGCCCGATGGCAAGCATCTGGCGGCGGCCGGAGTCGACCGGACGGTGTACCTCTGGGATACGGGATCGTGGAAGATCGCCCGGAAGCTCACCGGGCAGCCGGAGATGATTTCGGCGCTGGCATTCTCTCCGGACGGACGGTTCCTGGTGACCGGCGGATTCAACGTGCTTACCAGCCGTCATCCGGTGAAGGTGATTGTGTGGGAGATTCGATCGGGCAAGATGGTCCGGACGATGGAGGCGCCCCACCGGGTGTCGAGCGCGACGTTTTCGCCGGACGGAAAGCGAGTAGCCGCCGCCTATGGCGATAAGGCCGTGAGCGTGTGGCAGGTGCGGGAATAGCGCAGATCGGAGACGTCGGCGCGCGGAGCCACAAACTGTTCATGATGTGGCACGACAACCGGGCAGGACAACGAAAGGGAAGTTGGTCGAGGGAATAGAGGTGTTCCTTGCTGAAGAGTTCTGCTCCTGATGCGGCTTATCCTTCCGTCCCTGATCGCTGGCACAATGGGATCATCTGAACGGATCTCGCGTGCGATTGGCCATCACCTTCATACCGGCCCTTGCCTTCGCCATTGCGTGCCTTTGGCCCGAGCCGCCGACGATCGATCCGCTGCTGCGATGGATGGACCGGATCGCCCAGCAACACCTCGACCGCCGCGAGAAAGCCGTCGCCGAAGTTCGAACCGTCGCCGCTGCCGAACGCCGCCAGCGTGAGGTCCGAGCCAAGCTGCTGGAACTGATTGGCGGCTTGCCCGAATATGACGGTCCGGTGAACGCCCGGACTCTGGGCCGTCTCGTCAATCCGTCCTACACGTTGGAAAAGGTCGTCTATGAAAGTCTGCCCGGCTTCTTCGTGACGGCGAACCTGTACCGTCCAAATCAACCGGGCCGCTACCCCGCCGTCTTGCTGCCGGCCGGTCACAGCACTTTGGGAAAGACGGAGAACCACCGCCTCGGGGCCAATCTGGCTTCGAAGGGATTCGTCGCCCTCGCCTACGACCCGGTGGGGCTGGGAGAGCGGATCCAGGCGCTCGATCCGAAGACGCGCCGGCACGCGGCCGGATGCTGTGCCAACGAACACCTGCATGCGGGTGCGCAGTCGATGCTGATCGGGCAAAGTGTGGCCCGCTACTTCGTGTGGGACGCCAAGCGGTCGACCGACTACCTGGTGAGCCGGCCGGACGTGGATCCGGAGCGCCTGGGCGCCGCCGGTTGTTCGGGAGGCGGATGCGTGACCACGTATATCGCCGCTCTCGATCCGCGCATCAAGGCCGCCGCTCCCGCCTGTTTTGTCAACTCGCTCCGGGTCTTGTTCTCCGGACCGTTCCCCGATTCAGAAATGAGCCTTCCCGGGTTTCTGGCTGCCGGACTCGATCACGCCGATCTTCTCGAGATGGCCGCTCCCAGGCCTTGGCTGATTCTCGCGACGGAAGGCGACTTCTTCACCCCCGACGGGGCACGCCTGGTCTACGACGAAGTGCGCCGCTGGTACGGTCTGTACGGAGCCGGGGACAGGGTCCGGTTTTTTGTGGGACCCGGCCCGCACGGGACCCCGGTCGAAACGCGCGAGGCGATCTACGGGTGGATGATCCGCTGGCTGAAAGACGGCGACGGTGATTCCCGCGAAGGGGGGGTGCCGTTGTATGGCGATCGCGATCTACAGGTGACGGCGTCCGGCCAGGTGCAAGATGAGCCGGGCAGCCGCAAACTGTTCGAGTGGTCCGGGAGGAGTTCCACGCTCGCCGGGGGTCACGCCCCCCGGCCGCCCTGGCGGCGCTCCTGAAGGAGTTGGCAATCTCCAGTACAGGCCGCCCTCCGGTCGTCCGGATTCTCGAGGAGAGAGCCGAAACGGCCTGGCGGCGGCGGCGCCTTGCCTTGGAAAGCGAGCCCGGCGTCGAAATCGAGGCGGCGTTATACGTGCCGCACGCCTCCGGCAGAAAGCCGGCCCTGTTGTTGGTGAAGGGTTCTTCCAGCGCCGGACTGGCGGAGAAGGCCGCCGCGCTTGGCAAGGTGGTGTTGGAACTTCAGCCCCGCGATGCGCCGTCGGCCTACGACAAGCGCCCCTTGCTTGGCAACTGGTTGACGAACTCCCGAGCCGATTCGATCGGTCGGAACCTGGCGGCGCTGCGCGCTGGGGACATCGTGCGCGGCATCGACCTGCTCACCGCCCGAGCCGACGTAGCCCCGGACTTGATTCGCGCGGCCGGCAGCGAGGTGAAAGGCGTCTGGATCCTGCTCGCCGCCGCGGCCGATCCGCGGATCGGAGGGGTGTGGCTGGACCGGACGCCGCACCGTCTCAGCGCGGCGCTCGACTAGGCGGTGAACGTCAACCTGTTCGATGCAATGATCCGAGGCTTCCTGCTTCACTGGGATCTGCCGGACCTGGTGGCTGCGATGGGAGGACGCCCCGTCCTGCGGACGGACCCGGTGGATTGGATGGGGCGGCCCGTGTTTCCGGGTCCGGGATTCCGCCATCGCGGATCGGGTGAGTCGAGCGACGCGTTCCTGGTCGAGCTTTTTCGGGAACCGCGGCGAAGTTCGCTTCAATAGAGCGATTTGGTCTTGGGATCGATTCCGCTCTTGTCGAGAGCTTGCAGCAGAGGCCTGCCGCCGCCGCCCATCATCACGAGATCGGACGGCCCTTGGAAGAACAGGAACCCCTGTTTCATATACTCCGCAATCTGCTGGGGGGTCGCCGCGGGCCGGCCGACCGGGACGTTGTACTTCTTGGCGGCGGCGACGATCTTGCGGATCGCCTGTTGAACCAACGGGTGGTCCTGCTGTCCGCCAAGGCCAAGCGAGAACGACAGGTCGTTGGTCCCGATGAATATGACGTCAATGCCCGGCACCGAGGCGATCTCGTCGATCTTCTCCACCGCGCGAGCTTCTTCGACAATCGTGATGACCATGACGTTGCGATTCGCGAAGTCGTAGTAGCCTTCCGGCGCGGGCCACCGAAGAGTCGCCAGGCCGGGGCCGGCGCCGCGGCGGCCGATGGGCGGATAGCGGCAGGCCGCCACCGCTTGCCTTGCCAGTTCCGGCGTGGACGTAAAGGGAAAGACCACTCCGAGACTGCCCGCATCCAGCACGCGCTTGGCGGTCCACAACTCATTGACCGGCACCCTCGTAAAGGGCATTGCCTTGAGACCTCGCGTGGCCAGGATCATGTTCCGCGCCGTCTCGAGGGTGATCGGACTGTGCTCCATCTCAATCCAGAGAAAGTCGAAACCCTGGTTGGCCAACGCGGCGGCGACGTCGGGACTGGCGACGGTCACGGTCGCGCCGATGACCGGCTTGCCCTGTTTCAGCAGCGACTTTACCGGATTCTCCCATTGGCCCTGGTTTTGAGCGAATGAAGACGAGAGGATCAGAAACATTCCGGCAAACAAAC
>JBJXGR010000240.1:0-3909 GCA_046160045.1 Bryobacteraceae bacterium | reverse complement strand
GGGGCGGGCGGCGTGCGCGGCTGCATAATGCCCAGATGGTCGATGATGAATCGCGTATCGGGGTGGCGGTCGATCAGCGCCGTGCCCACGTCCAGGTTGCCCCAGCACAGCATGTTGACCGGAAAGTCGTAACGAACGGCCGCACGCAGGATCCGGTCGAGGCCCGGTTCGCTGGGGTCCCGCCCCGATTCCTTCGGCAACATGATGCGGATGCCAACCGTGCCCGGCGTCTTCTTCCATTCGGCGATGACATCCGCTACCGCCGGATTATCCGGGTCGACCGGCTTGACCAGACCAAAACGGCTCGGGTGCACCCGTTGCACCTCGAGCGCGTAGCTGGCGTCGTATCGGTACATCGAAAAAGCGGAAATGAAGATCGCACCGTCAACGCCGACCTTGTCCATCGCCGCGACCATCTCATCACCGTTCACACGAGGAGGCCAATTCGGCACGGTGTGCCACGGCCGCTTCGGCGTGTTGGCCTCATAGACATGGACTTGGGAATCAATGATGGGCATTGGGAAACTCCGTTGTGCAAAGCGGGTTCATTGTATTGCAACAGGTTGAGCCCGCCGCGCGCCCAGTAAGCAAGTCAGTTCTCCACTGCCGGCCAGACGCCGCGCCGCAGCCGCTGCCGGACTCGGGGGCTGGAGCCGGTCGGCTCGATCCAGTTTGGCGTCACCTTGTTAGCCTGGAATCTCGGGCTCAACGAGTGTGGCAAGCTGCGCGAGGGACTCCTGCCATCCGAGGTAGCACATCTCGACGGGAATGACTTCCGGTATTCCTTCTTGCACGATGTTGATTTCGGTGCCGCAGGAAACCTTCGTTAGAGCCACCGTGACCTGAAGTTCCCCGGGTAAGTTCGGGTCGTCGAATTTGTCTGTGTAGCGAAGTCGCTCGTGGGGAACAAGTTCAAGATACTCGCCGCCGAAAGAGTGGGCATTCCCGGAACTGAAATTCGCGAACGACATCCTGAAGGTTCCACCGACCCTGGCATCCATGTGGTGAACCTTGCAGGTGAATCCGTACGGCGGTATCCACTTGGCCATTGCGTCGGCGTCGAGAAACGCTCGATAGATACGCTCCGGCGGTGCACGGAGCACGCGGTGCAGACGTACGGTACCTAATGGCATTGTTGACTCTCCTTGATGTGCTGTTCAATGGCACGTTGGCTGCATGATATTGCGAGAGCGAAGTGGCGAGTGTTGTGACGCCCAACGTATCACATGAGCCGCGCGCGGAGGGCGCAGCCCGGAGCGCGTTGTGTCGATGGAAAGGTTCAAGTAAACCGTCATTCTTTCCTGCGCGTGCGCCGGTAGCCAGGCTTTCACCGAAAAGGGGCGAATGCGAGGACGTCGATTTCTGTACCTGCGCTCAAGTGCACGATCGAAAAAGGGAACTTCTTCGGGAACACTCGCCGGGTGCGGTGCAGGTAGGGAGAGCCAATCTCCGGAAAGGAGAGCCAGAGCTACCGCCTCTTCAACTGCCTGGGTGAGGCGCCGGCCAAGAACAGGGCTGATCGAGGTGTAGTAGCTAACTTCGTGCCGAAGCTCAAGGCGAGCTTCGTCGTGGAACCGGACGGTTCTCACTTGAGCATTTGTCGAATCTCAGCGAAGACTTCGTCCGCGGGGATAAGTTTCGCCGTACCGCTCTCGATTTCCGCTATTCGGCCGCGAATTTCCTCATCCCACGCCGCTTCGATTTCGGGGTCTGGGTGATCATGAAGCGATGCGAGCAGTTCCTCGGCTAGTCGTGCTCGGTCCTCGGGAGGAAGGGCACATGCCTTTCGCGACAATTCTTCGACAAGGTTCGACATAGCAGGCCCCCTTAGGTTCCATTCAGACATTCTACCGTCGACCGCCACTCTCAGTGGCGCGACGGGCGTGTGCGTGACGGCTAACGCCAACGGTGATCCGCTTGCGGGGGGGCGGGCGAAGCCCGCCGGAGCAAGTTGGCTCGACCGTTTTGTTCGGCGTCTTTTGCGAACCCTTTCTAAGCAACGAGCGTAGATACTTGCGGCGCTCAAAACAATTCATTCGCTGGCAGCGAGCTCTTCGCGAACAATCTTTCGAACCAGCTCTGCCGTCAAGGGCTTCTCTCGTAACCCAAGATGCGCCTTCAGCGCCTCGTTGATCAACGTCTGGTATCCCTTTCCCGTCTTCTCAGATTGCTTCTTGAAGCCGAGAACAATATCGTCGTCCAGATACATCGTGACGCGCGTCTTCCCCGTTGTGGGAATGACAGCTCCACGCTTTCCACCGGAAAAGTCATACTCCTTTTTCATAGCTCCTACGTTCCTTCGGTTCTGCCCTGCGAACTGACATGACGCGAATATCGTCTCCGCGGTCGGTCCACACAACGACCATCACGGCCCCAAAAATATTTCTGCCGACGGCGATAAAGCGAAACTCGCCTTCAACCGACGTGTCTTCAATCGTTACTGCCAAGGGATCACTGAGGACGCCATCTCCTTCCGATAACGGGACCCCGTGCTTTCGCTGGTTGATGACGTATTTCTTCGGATCGAACTTGGCAGCTACCCGGATAGTATGTGTACGTTATACATATACGTCAAGTCATCGAGGAAGACGGCCCGATGCTCGCGCTAGCGAGATGAATGCTATGACGCCGAACGTGGTGTTCTGCGGCGGGCCGAGATGATGGTCACATTGGCACGACGCTGGTGGCCCGTCCGCAGCAACAAAGGGTTGGGCGTCATTGACCTTGCCACGCGCTTGACGAAAATGTGCGATCTCGTGTCGCGACCCGATCGCCACTGACCAGACGAGTAACCCATTCTTGAACTTTAACCTCCGTGGTGCTATAGGCGCCGGCCAGCCCAAGAAGTGTGTTCTGGCATTCAGCAAGGCCTTCGGGCGTAAGCGCGTAGCCGCCGGACACCGGCGAGAGGCGCCCCTTTCTTACCCAATGACCGAGCGCACTTGTGCTGCCTGCGAGCAGGTGTAGCAAGAGTTCGCCGTTCATGCTTCGCGTAGACAACTGAGTGTTGTTCTGTGCCAATCGGAATGCTGCAATCGTTAGGGCGCGCATTTCTTTGTTGCGACCCCCGTTCAGACCCATAGCTTCCGCTTCGGCGGTGCTTCGTGGGTACTGCGTCGCCGAGTTCAGGGTGTTTTGTGTGCTGATCCGAAGAATTGCCGGCATGGCGAAGATGACTTCCTATGACGCCCAACGTTCGAGCTAAGCGGGCGACGACGGCAGGGCGCCAGGCCCGGGGTGGTGAAAATGTACCGCGTACCACCAGCCCGGGCCTGGTGGCCTGCCGTTGGCGCTCCGCTTGAGCGAGGGGTTAGGCAGCACTTCGCGAACGTCTTGTTCGAGGTCTTTGTCCAATGGACTACGTACGCATGCTCGCAGGGAAGTTCCTGAACTCTTCGACCTTGCCGTTCCTGAACAAGTGCTCGCAGCTGTCTGCCGTGCAACGCTCGACGTGTCCATGCATGGCGGGGTTGTTGTGCTCGTAGAACTTGTCCTGAAAAGTCTCTGGGAAGTCATTTCCAAAGACTAGTATTACCCGGAGATTCGATTCGACTTTCAAGAGGAACGCTTCGTATTCCGCTTCAGGAATGGCAGCGCTGCGTGCTTCGAGCATCGCGCATGCAACACGCCAGTCGTCAACGGCATTCGCAGCGCGCTCCTGTTCGTAGGACACTGCTAGGCCGTATTGGTGCTTCAGAGCGGGAGCGGTCTTGTGGCTAAACAGTCTGCTAAAGAAGCTCATGAGAGTCCTCGACGATAGCCAAGTAGGTGCCCGTGTGCTGCCTAACGACCCAAATAAGCGGCCGCCGAGGAGCAGCGCGACGAGGGTATCGCAAGCCAGCGAAGCGCGCTTGAGACGGTCCGCTTGATTTGGCTGTTAGACCTCATGTGAGCCTCGGCGGAAATTTC
>JBJXGR010000239.1:0-11610 GCA_046160045.1 Bryobacteraceae bacterium | reverse complement strand
GCGGGATAACCGGGAATCCGATCGGTTGAGCCGATCCGCGCGAAGGAACCTCCGAACTTCACAAAATGCCGTCCAAGCGACCAACTGACCGTCTCATTGAATTGGAGAGACCGCGTCTGGAACAGATACTGAGCGAACGTCGCCCCAATGGCGGTGATTCCGCTCGGCGCCATGTAGGGGAATCCGTACTGCAAAGTCGGGTCCGTGTGGATCGCCGGGAGGCCTAGTTTGCTTCGCCAGTCGGCCTGGGCTTCCGGGTCCGTACCGAGAATGTACTGAAACCGCTGGTAGCCGGTGCGAAATTCGCTGATCAGCCGCGGGGAGAACGTGTGCGTCCAGTTCACCTGGAAGCCTGGCGTCCGCGTATCCTGATAGGCGGACGTATTCGGATTGGCCGGACCGGGAAACGTTTTTGACCCGATAACCTCGTTATCAGACCACGAGTAACGGCCCGCCACGGTATCGCGCGAGCTGAGTACATAGTCGATCTTGGTGTCCGTCCGGATGGCGTTGGTCGCGGTCGGCGACGCAATCACAAAGTTGTTGACCAGGCCCCCGGATGTCGGCAGCGGATAGTAGTCGTTGATCGCTTTTGACGAGGCGTCAATCCGGTTCGCCGGAATGATGTTGCCCGGAAACTGGTCTCGAACGGTTCTGCCGCCCTCGGTCCTGGTTGTCAGGATGTCGTAGATCCGGTTGGGGTCGGTGCTGAAATCGCCCGTCCGGTTCTGAGCCGTCGGCACCGACGACGTCGTCACCGACTGGCTTCGCCGTTTGGTCCATTCTGCGTTCGAAAAGAAAAACAGCCGGTTCTTGATGATCGGTCCGCCCACCGCCACGCCGAACTGGTTATAACGCAGCACGGGTTTCCGCGCCGTAGGGGCCGCAAAGAAGTTCCGCGCATCGAACTTGTCGTTGCGCAGATACTCGAACAACGACCCGTGGAATTGATTCGTGCCCGACTTCAAGCTCAGGCTGACGACGCCGCCCATCGCCCGGCCATACTCCGCCGAATAGTTGCTGGTCAGGATCCTGAACTCGGCGATCGCGTCCAGTTGCGGCTGGTACGTCACCCCCGCGCCCCCCGATGTCCCCGAATTCTCCTGATTCACGCCGACTCCGTCCACGGTGAAACTGTTGCCCCGGGGACGCGTGCCGTTAATCACCGGATTGGTGGCCTGAATCCCGGCGCCGTTGGGTCCGCCGAGCGACGAGCCGGGGATGATGTTCAGGAGAGCGTAGATGTTGCGGCCGTTCAGCGGCAGATCCGCCACCTTCTTGTTATCGACCGTCGTGCCGAGAGTGGAGCTGACGCTTTCCACCTGGGCCGCGACCGCGGTCGCTTCCACCGTTTGTGTCACCTCGCCGAGTTCCAGCGTCATGTCGACGCGCTGATCGGCGGCCACTCGCACCAGGATGTCCTTCTGCACCGCGGTCTTGAAACCCGTCACCTTCGTTGTGATCGAATACGTGCCCGGATCGAGGAACGGAAACGCGTACATCCCGTTCTGCAGCGTGGTAAAGGATCTTGCTATTCCCGTGGATGTATTGGTCAGCACGACCTCGGCGCCCGCAACGGTGGCGCCGCTGGGGTCCGTGATCGCACCACTGAGCGTGGATTTCACGCGCTGCGCTTCAAGAGTCCAACTCCACGAGCTGGAAAGCAGCATTAGACAAAGAACCGTGTTTCGTTTCATTGATGCTCTCCGCAATAGGCGGGAGAATCCCGCTTCGTGCTGTGCATGCCCCAGGTTTCTGCGATCCAAAATCGCTTTGTTTTCCATCCGCGACAGTGTCCCGATTCTATGGGCGGGACCTTCGGTTGTCAAGAGAACTCTCTATGCGAGAACTCTCTTTGCGACGCTTGCGATGACAGGCGGCGCATACGGATCGCTCTCGTTACGGGTGCGTTCTATCCCACCGCGTTGGTAAGACGTCGGGTGGCCGTTACGGCGATGCGCATCGTTCACGCGCCCATCCTGGCTCAATCGCCGGCAATGGACCGGCCGGCTGCAAATCCCGAGGCCCACGCCCACTGAAAGTTGAAGCCGCCCAAATGGCCCGTTACGTCCACCACTTCCCCGATGAAAAACAGGCCGCGGATGCGACGGCTTTCCATGGTCCCCGACGATAGTTCGCCGGTGTCAACGCCGCCCGCCGTGACTTCCGCCTTGCCGTACCCTTCGAAGCCCGCCGGCAACAGCGTCCACGCGTGGAGAGCGGCCGCAATTCGCTTGCGATCCCGCGGAGCCATCTGGCGAACCGGCCTCGAGGGAAATCCGTGAGTTGCGAGCCACCGTTCGGCCAGCCTTCGGGGCATCCACCCGCACAACACGCTCTGCAGGTCCATTCCGTCATTTCGCGTCACCAGGTCCGCTTCCAGATCGCGATCGGGGGCGAGGTCCACAATCAACGGGCCTCCGGGAGCCCAGTACGTCGAGATCTGCAGGATCGCCGGACCGCTCACGCCGTGGTGCGTGAACAGCATCTTGTCCCGAAACGAGCGCTGGCCTGTTCGCACGTGAACGTCGGCCGACACGCCGGCCAGGTCCTGAAACAGAGCACGATCCTGGCCGGACCAGGTGAGGGGCGTCAAAGCCGGGCGGCACGGGACTACGCGCAGTCCGAATTGGCTCGCCAGTCGATACCCGAAGTCGGTCGCGCCGATCTTGGGGATGGACAAACCGCCAGTGGCCACGACGAGAACGGGCGTAGCGAGATTTCCCCGCTCCGTGTCGATCACGAACTCCGTCGTTTGCCGTACGTCCAATACCCGGCAGCCCGTGAGGATCGTGACGCCTGCCGCTTCACACTCGCGGGTCAGCATTCCGGCAATCTCCAGTGCCGAGTGGTCGCAGAATAGCTGTCCCGCGGTCTTCTCGTGGAACGCGATCCGGTGCTTGTTCACCAGGGCGATGAAATCACCGGGCTGATAGCGCGCCAGCGCCGACTTGGCGAAGTGCGGATTCGCGGAGACGAAGTTCTCGGGCCGCGTGTGAAGGTTCGTGAAGTTGCAGCGTCCGCCGCCCGAGATGAGGATCTTCCGCCCGATTTCGGCGTTGTGCTCCACGACGGCGATGCGCTTGCCGCCTCGCGCCGCTTCGATGGCGCACATCAGGCCGGCCGCGCCACCGCCCAGGATCACCGCGTCCCAGCCGGTTACTTCTGCCACTTGAAGAAATAGAACAACAGGGGCGTCTTGCCCGCCGAGATCCCGTGGACGGTGTTTGCCGCGCAGTACATCAGCGAGCCTGGGCCGACCTGGGTGACCTTGCCTTCGACCGAAATCTCGCCGGAGCCTTCGGTCACCAGCAGGAATTCCTCTTCCGGATGGGTGTGTGGCGGGTGGGGCGACGTGCCGGGCTTGAGTTTCAGGCTGCCGGCCGTCATGGACCGAAGCTGATCCGTCGGCCCGTGGAAGAAGATTCGCAGATCGCCGAAGGGTTCGCGGGTCAACTTCGCTTGCGAAGGATCCATAGTCAGATTCGGCAGTCGCGTGGCTGCCGAGGCGCTCAGCACTGCCAGCGGCGGCAGGCCGGCCAAAGTCAGGAAATCTCGTCGGCGTGGCATTTGACTTTCAGGATAGCGGGCGAACGGAGGGAGTGGCAGGCATTCGACTTGACAGCCGGGTGGAAGTATGGCTCGATGAGATCCATCGGAACGCATCCGAATGACGGTGACTCATGAACAAGACTGAGCAGGTTCTCCAAACGATCGACTCCATGCGGGACGAGCTTGTCTCCTTGACCGCGGAACTGGTTCGCATCCCCAGCGTCAACCCGCGCTATCCCGGAATGGACTATCAGAAGGAGGTCGGCGGCGAGACCGCCTGCAATCAAAGGCTCGCAGTAGCCTACCGGGCCGCCGGGTGCACCGTCGATTTCGTGGAGCGTGAGAAAGACAGGGCCAACCTTGTCGGCGTACTGGGAGGTTCGGGTGGCGGGCGGTCGCTCATCTACAACGGACACATCGACGTGGTGCCGGTCGGCAACGCGCCGGACTGGAAGTTCGGAGATCCGTTCAGCGGGAAGACCGAGGACGGCAAGCTCTACGGGCGTGGCTCGTGCGACATGAAGGGCGGCGTCGTCGCTCAACTGAAAGGCATCGAGGCGCTGGGACGTTGCGGGGTCGCGTTGAAAGGCGATGTGATTCTGGAAAGCGTCGTGGGAGAGGAGACCATGAGCCACGAGGTGGGGGTCTCGGCGGTGTGCGAGAAATACCGCGCCGACGCCGCCATCGTCTCGGAACCGACCGCGCCCCCGGTTGACCTGGCGGTTGTGCCGGTGACCCCGGGACTGCTGTGGATGACCTTGACCTGCCGTGGAAAGGCCAGCCACGCTTCCGTCCGGAGCGAGATGATCCGCTCCTGGGGCTTGGGCTCGGAGATCGCCGTGAGTGCCATCGAAAAAGGGGTCTATCTTCTTCAAGCCATCTGCCGCCTCGAGGAGCAATGGGGCCAAAGCAAGAAGCACCCGCTCTTCCGTCCCGGGCATTTCTCGCTACACCCCGGCGTGATCACCGGCGGTCCGCACGGCGTGATGATCCCCTTCGTGATTTCGCAGTTCTGCACCATCGAGTACTCCGTCTGGTACCCGCCGGATGAGCCGGTGGAGGACATCAAGCGCGAGATTCAGGATTATGTCGCCAAGGCCTCGCAGCTCGATCCGTGGCTCCAGGAGAATCCTCCCGAGATCACGTTCAACCTGCACTGGCCGCCGTCGTCAATCCCGGTCGAGCACCCCATCGTGCAGGCCTGCGCGGCGGCTCACCGTAAGGCCATGCGCCCGCGAGCCGTCGACGATCGCGAGTTGTTCCAGGGATTCTGCGCCGTGTGCGATGCGGCATTCCTCAATCTGGCCGGCATCCCGAGCGTCATTTATGGGCCGGGCAGCCTGCTGCAGGCGCATGCCGTGGACGAGTACGTCGACATCGACGACCTGGTCACGGCAACCAAGACGTTCGCGATTGCAGCCATGGACTGGTGTGGGTGGGAGTAGCGCCGGCACCGGGCCTCTGGCTGCCATATGCGACTGAATCTCCCCGCGACGTATTGCTCGGGTGCCCGTCCGGGCGAACTGCACAGTGCGATGATGGTCGAGGATGGCGAAATGAAAACAATCGAATTCGAGGCGGTCGTCGCTCACAATGGCCAGATCCTGATTCCCGTTGACGTCGCAGGGGAGGTCCCCACTGGAGAGCCTCTGCACGTGGTCCTGCAGTGGGATGCTGCAGACGATGAACGGAGAGCTTGGCAAGCCGCGGGGATTCGGTGCTTTGAAGCCGCGTACGCGGCGGAAGATGCCGTCTATGAGCAGCTAGTCGATGATGCTCCCATTCGGTAACGTCGTTCTCATTCGAATCGAGGAGCCAGAGCAGCGAAGAACCGCTTTTCGGTGAATGATTCCAACCCATCGGAGTGGCGTTCGGATTAGCATGGAGACTGATCAGGCAAGGACCCATGAAAAGGACCCTCGGGCCCGCCAGACAGAGGTTCTTCGGCGGAAGAGCGGTAGTGTGTCTGCTTTTGAGCACGAGCGCGTTTGCTCAGGAGATCGACACCGTGATCTTCGAAAAAGACCGCAAGAACTTCCGCCTGCTCGACCAGATCGAGGACTCGAAGGAACGAGCGGCTCTCGAGAGCGTCTTCGCAACACGGGATCCGGCCGAGAGGCTCAAGCGCGCCGAAGCGTTCCTGTCGGCTCATACGGCGTCCGCGTTCTTGTCCGTCGCCTACGACGTCGCCGCGAAATCGTGCATCGATCTTCGCCGCCCCGATTGCGTTCTGAGCCAAGCCGCCCGGTCGCTGCGGCTGTTGCCCGAGAATCCGCTGCTGCTCGTCTCGCTGAGCCAGGTGCAGGCAGGCGTTGGGTTGAAAGCGGAATCGGCGCGCAGCGCGCGGCGCGCCTGGGAGTTGCTGGACCGCCTGGCGCGCCCGTCCGGGTTCACAGAGCCGCAGTGGACCGCACTCGAACCGAAACTGCGCGCGTCGCTCGGCGCCACACTGCGAGAACTCGGAGTGGATCCGCCCGGGGCGGCGGCGGGCGGGCCCCAGCAACCGGCTGAGTATGCGGGTTCTCCTTCCTGCCAGGCGTGTCACGCCAAGGAACACAAGGCCTGGCGCACAAGCGGCATGGCGCGCATGCTGTCGCCCTACCGGCCAGAAAACGTCTTCGGCGATTTCGGGGGCTTCGAATATCGCAACGCCGAACGCAAGGCGCTCGTTCGGGCGGTGAGCGACGCCGGCCGGCACTACTTCGAGATGCGCGATCCGAGGGGCGAATGGCGGCGTTATCCCGTCGACTACACCATCGGCTCCAAGTGGCAGCAAGCCTACGCGACTCGGCTCGCGAACGGCCGCATCCATGTATTTCCCATCCAGTTCAACCGGCTCACCGGACACTGGTTCAACTACTGGAAGACCATCGATCCGCCGGCGTCCGCGCGGACAAACGTTGAAGCGTTCACCGGGTTCACCGACGCCACCAGCTATCAGTTGAATTGCGCTCCGTGCCACACCAGCCAGTTACGGCTGACGAAGTCGCAGGTGACGCCCGAGGCGATCGTGTTTGCCGAGCCCGGCATCAATTGCGAGATGTGCCATGGCCCGTCCGCCGCGCATGTCCGAAGGATGAAGGAAGGCGGCCGGTACGCAAAGGCGCCGTCCGAACCGCCGGTGGAGTTCAGCCGGCTGGGGAATCGGGACTACGTGCGGATCTGCGCACAGTGCCATCGCCAGTCCGCGATGTTCGAGCGCGGCGCCCATGGCGAGATGAACTACTCGGGCGTGTCGCCTGCGTTCACGAGCAGATCCCGAGGCCGGCCGCTGCTCGAGTTTTCGCGAAAAGCCTTTTACCGCGACGGCCGCTTCCGCGAGACTACGTTCATCGTGGAGTCGTTCGAACGCTCCAAGTGCTACGACTCAGGCGGCGCCCACTGCGGCCACTGCCACAATCCTCATCCCGCGGACTTCCCGGCAAACCTGAAGGCCCTCAAATACCAGGACCAGCCGGACCTCATGTGCACGCAATGCCACACCGGGTTCGCGAAGAATCCGCGCTCGCACACACACCATGCCCCGGAATCCGAAGGCGGGCGCTGTCGATCCTGCCACATGCCCAAGATCATGCGGACGGTGGAATTCCAGGCGCGCACCCACACGATCGACGACATCCCCGACGCGGCGATGACACGCCGCTTCGGGCAGGCGGAGAGCCCGAACGCGTGCCTGGGCTGCCACCCGAACCAGACAGTGGACTGGGTGAGCGCGCGCCTCAGCGAGTGGTTCCCGCATTGAGCGCTTTGGCTCGCGGGGGTCTCGTGTCTTGCACCTCTTTCAGCCGCTCCAGGTACTGCCCCCGGTCGACGATGTAGTAGAAGCGCATCGTCTCGTCCCCGCCACTGAGGTATGCGAGCAACTCCTCGAAGGTGTCGGACGGATTCTGCGCCCCTACTCCCACGCTTTTCAGGTAGTGCGAGTTCCGAAGACGCCCGAACAGTTCCGGCAGCGTGTATCTTCCTTCGAACGTCAGGCCGCCCGCCTTGTGCGAACGGCTCACCACATACTGGACCAGCAGCAACTCGTCGAACAGGAGCGGCGAGAGAAACAGCCGGTCGCTGTCGACTTCCCAGCCTGTTTCGATGCGCCGCGAACGCCGGATCGACCGGACGGCGGCCCACGTCGCCGTCCAATCCGCCTTGGGTTCTTTACGGCTCAGATAGTGCCGGCTGACCTCCATCAACCATTGCGGATCGTCGAGATTGAGGCTGCTGCTGATGCTGCCGAGCCAATCGTAGAAGGCGGCCTGTCTGGTCGACTTCTCCTCGAGCACGGTGAAGCGGCTCTCGGGCAGGGATTTGACGATCGCACGGCGGGCCGTGTCGGCAACCTTGCCGCCTTCCACGCGGTAGACCAGAAACGGGGCGAGCCACTTCGCGCCTGCGCCACAGTATGGGCAGGCCTCGGGTCCCGGCGCGAAATAGGGCCGGCCGACTTCATCGCGGCTCAACTCTTCGACCGACGGCGTGTACTTCCGCATCTCGCGGTAGGCCGTTTGCGCCGAAAGGCCGAGGTGTCTCGTGAAGACACTCATCACGCAGGCCAGGCAGACCCGGCGCTCGAACGATTTCACGGCTTCGGCCGGCAGCGCCGACAAATCCGGCGCCGCGGGCGTTCCGCCCGGCTTGGCCTTCCGTGCCTTGGCTGCTTTCTTCGCGGCGACGGCTTTGCTGGCCGGGGCCGTCTTCTTTGTGAGGGCCGACTTCTTCGCCTTCTCTCTGGTCGCCATTCGCGCTACCTTCTGACCAGGTGTACCAAACTTCCGTGATGGAAGAACCTGTTCGCATTCCGGTCACCGGCGTTTTCGACCTGCACACGATTCCGGCTCGCGACGTCAAAGCCGCCGTGGAGGCCTATCTGGAGGAGGCGCAGCGGCTTGGTATGACCGCGCTCCGCATCATTCACGGACGAGGCATCGGCGTCCAGCGCGAGATGGTGCGGTCGGTTCTGGCACGCGCGGACTTCGTCGCCGATTACGGCGACGCGCCCGCCGAGGCGGGCGGTTGGGGCGCGACGATTGTCACGCTGAAACGTGGGTGAGGAACTGCCCGCTCCCTTCCTGTCGCGGCTCTGGAGGAACTGCCCGCTCCCTCCCGGTCGCGGCTCTGGAGGAACTGCCCGCTCCCTTCCGGTCGCGGCTCTGGAGGAACTGCCCGCTCCCTTCCGGTCGCGGCTCTGAAGGTCGCGCGGCTAATCATCTTCAAACAGCTTCAGCACGCGGGCGTACAGTTCATCGGCCTGCTCGCGTGACCGCGCTTCCACCGAAATCCGAAGCAGCGGTTCGGTGTTCGAGGCGCGGACGTGGACCCAGCTCTCCTTCAACAGTAGCTTCAGCCCGTCGGCGCGATTCGTTTGGGCCGCGGGAAAGTTCTCTTCCAGCGATTGCATGAGCGTCCCGAGACGCCCGTGCTCATAGGCGAACTTGCCGTCCCTGCGCCAGTAGGCCGGAAGCGTTGCGGCAAGCCCGGAGACCGTGCTGCCGGTCTCCGCCAGCCTGTCCAGAAGAAACGCCATACCGGTGTAGCTGTCGCGGCAGAGATGAACGGCGGGGAAAATGATGCCGCCGTTCGAACCTTCGCCGCCGATCACCGCGTCCACCGCCTGCATCGTTTCGACGACATTCGCCTCACCGACCGGGGTCCGGTAAACCCGCCGGCCGTGCCGCTTCGCGACATCGTCAATCACGGACGATGTCGTCAGGTTCACCACCACGTCGCCCGGCAACCGGCTGAGCGCGGCGTCCACCACCAGGGCCAGCACGTCGTCGTTATCCAGCACGCGGCCCGTCTCGTCCGCGACCGCCAAACGGTCGCCGTCCGGGTCGTGTGCAAATCCGACCGATGCCCCCGTGTTTCGGACCAGGTCCGACAGATCGCCCAACACATCGGGCCGCGGCTCGGCCACCCTCGGAAACGGCTTGTCCATGTCGATCGAAATGGCATGGACTTCGCACCCCAGTGCCTCGCTGAGGAACTTCGGCGACAGGTGCGAAGCGGCGCCATTCACCGCATCCAGCGCGACGCGGAACCCTCGGGCGCGAATGCGCCCCGCATCCACGTGCTTCAGCACGCGGTCGATGTGCAGGCGCGAGGGCGACTCGTAATCGCGCGAGACCCCGCGGATTCCGGCGTTCAACGCCTGCCGGAATGCGCTCTCGTGGTACAGGTCCAGCAGTTCGGCGCGCTCGTAGTTGTTAAAGAAGAAGCCGTCCGCGTTGAAGAGTTTCAGGGCATTGTACTCAGGGGGATTGTGCGACGCGGTGATGGCGATTCCGCCCCGCGCGCGGGTAGCTCCGACGAAGATCTGGATCGTGGGCGTGGGCAGGATTCCCACGTCCACTACCTCGCACCCGGCGGCCAACAGGCCGCAGGTCACGGCATGCTGCAGCATGTCGCCGGTAGCGCGCGTATCCCGCCCCACGACGACGCGGCCCACGCCGACGTAGGTTCCAAACGCCTGCGCGAAGGCCGCCGCGAGTCCGGGCGTCAGGAACTCGCCCACGACCCCGCGGATGCCCGAGACGCCGATCTTCAGCAGGTGTTCGCGGCGAGGCATCAGGCCAGCCTCCGCACTTCTTCCGTCAGCGAGTCGAACAGCGCCGAGGGCGGGTCTCCGCGCTGCTCGCAGATCACACGCACCAGCGGCTCGGTCTGGCTGACGCGCACGTGAAACCAGCGGTCCGGCCACGTCATGCGCAGTCCATCGCTGATGTCGGCAGTGCCGCCCTGTTCCTCGTACCGGTCGCGCAAAGCCATCAGCAGCGCTGGCACTCGCTGCGAAACAAGAGGAACGCCACCCTTCAGAATCGAATACCTGGGGTAGCGCGCGACCAGCCGCGAGAGCGGCAGACCGTGCTCGCGCATCATCGTCAACACGCCCAGCATGGAGGCGATTCCGTCGTAGACAAACCGGAACTGCGGCATCATGACCGCGCCGGTGCCCTCTCCGGCGAGCGCGATCTGCTCCTGCCGGTAGCTGGAGAGAGCGTCGATCGCCGCCTGGCGCCCCACGGGCACGCGAACGACCCTTCCGTCGTGGCGCTCCGCGACCCAATCCACCAGGGCCGTGGTGGACAGGTTGGTGATCACGATCTTGCCCTTCACCCGGGGCAGCACGTAATCGGCCAGCAGGGGCAGGGTGATTTCTTCCGACAGAGGCTCGCCGGTTTCATCGGCCAGCGCCACCCGGTCGGCATCCAGGTCAAACAGAAAGCCGGCGTCCGCGCCCAGGGGCTTCATCAACGGGGCAAGCTGCAGCGCCACGGTATCCCTGCTGGTGGATGGCTCGTGCGCGAAAGCCGTCCCCTGCAGCCGCTCGTTGATCAGAATGAACGATAGCCCGAAGCGCTCGTTCAGCCGCCGGAGAATCAGGGACGAGGTGCCGTTGCAGCAGTCCACCAGCACGCGGAGCGGCTTCAGGTCGTCCAGGCGGTACGCCGACGCAAGTTGATCCAGGTAGGCCTCGATCGCGTCCTGACGCAGCACCAGCTTTCCCATGCCGCTCCACTCGGCGTATTCGAAGCGCTTCAAGTGATAGATGTCCAGCAGTTCGCCGGCCTGTGCGGTGGAGAGATACGAACCGCGGGGGCCGAAGAACTTGAGGGCATTCCATTCCGGCCCGTTATGGCTCGCGCCGATGGAGATGCCTCCAGCCGCGTCCAGGCGGCTGATGGAGTGCTGCGTGACCGGCGTTGGAACGATTCCGAGGTCCACGACGTCGCGGCCGCAGGCCAGCAGGGAAGCGATGACCCCTTCCCGGATCATGATGCCGCTCGACCGTGGATCGCGGCCGATCACCACCGCGCCCGGCGCATCGAGAAACGTCGCAAAGGCCGCGGCGAAGTCCAGCACGTGCTTCGCCGTCATGCCGGAGCCGACGATGCCACGCAGGCCAACCGTCGAGATGCGCAGGAACCGCGGCGCCGTCATGACAGGGTTACTCGAGGCGCAACCGCCCGAACGCCTCCGGTTCGTGATACGAAGGGCTACCCGTGGGCTGCCACGCGATGAAGGTGCGGTTGGGAGGGGGACCCTGGATCCGGTAGAGGTTGATTC
>JBJXGR010000238.1:0-3416 GCA_046160045.1 Bryobacteraceae bacterium | reverse complement strand
CAGCGCGACCCTCCACAACGGCCGCCATCACGTCCCGAAAGAACAACTGGCTCAAGTGCTCTCGGTCCTGCTCGAAGGCGAAAAGCTCCATTGTGTCCGCCGCCTGCCGTTGGCACAGACGCTCTACGACGAGTTCCGCAACTTCGAGGTGAAGGTTCGCCCGAACGGCCGGGAGAGCTTTGGCGCGTTCAAGGATGGCACTCACGACGACCTGGTGATGTCGGTCGCGCTGGCCTGCTGGTATGCGCGCAAGTTGTGGCCGGATTCGTTTGCGCCGAGCGCGATCCCCCGGCCGGCGCACATCCTTTGCGTATGAAGTATCCTTCTCTCATCCGCGAAAGAAGGACCAGCCTTGGTAACGAATTCGGTGGAACCAGGACACTAGCCGAGCGCGGCGGCGCCGTCAAAAACCTCCGTCTTGAACACCGCCTGTTGCTGCTCCAGGTACTGCTGCTTCGTGAACTCCGGCCGGAAGTTGCGGAGAACTTCCCGCGCGGCGGCCGCGTCCTCGGCCAGCAGGTCGATGGCCATCATCGCAAGCGTCTTCGCCGGCGCGACGTAGCCGCAGTCAGGATCGGCAATGTGCCAATCGCGGCTGTGGACGTTGCCTTTCGCGCCGGCCATCATCGGATGCAGCACGGGCATGATCTGGCTGAGGTCGCCGGCGTCGGTGGAGCCTCCGTTGTGCGGGTAGTGCATGAAACCTTCCTCGCCCAGCAGCCGGATGGAGTTTTCCCGGAAGATCCGGGCCAGCATCTGATCGTTGCGGAGCGGCAGATCGCCGGGAACGGTCTCGATCTCCACCGTGCAGCCCAGCGCCATGGCCGCACCACGCAGGGCCCGATCCACCTTGGCCGCGGCATCGAGCAGCGCGGAGGTGGTTCGCGCCCGGACGTAGGTCTCCATCCGCACCTCGGCCGGTACCACGTTCACCAGGTCGCCGCCCTTGGTGATGATGGGGTGTACGCGCACGCAGTCTTCATCGCGGAAGGTCTCGCGCTGGGCGTGGATGGCGCTGAGCGCGAGCGTGGCCGCGTTCAACGCGTTGATACCCTGCTCGGGTGCGACGCCGGCGTGCGCCGCGCGGCCCAGAAAGCGGATGTTCTTGGCCAGGAACCCATTCGACGACTCGGCCAGGCCGGCTCTGCCTGGCAGCAACTCCGGGCTCATGCTGTGGACCATCACCGCCATGTCGACATCGTCGAAAAAGCCCAGTTTGATCAACTCCTGCTTGCCGCAGAGAAACGACGTCTTGCCGGAGCGGACCAGTCCCACCCGGTAGTCGATCTCGACGTACTCTTCGGCGGGAACCGCGAAGAACACGATGTTCCCCGCCAGGTGCTCGGCGATGCCGGCGGCGGACAATCCCAAAGCGGCGCCGGACAGTCCGGCGATCTGGGCGTTGTGGCCGCAGGCGTGGGCGGCGCCGGTCGCCGGGTCGGCGCGGGGGTGGTCGGCGACCAGGAGGGCGTCGAGTTCGCCCATCAAGGCGACCGTCGGCCCGGGCTTTGCCCCGTGCAGCACGGCTTTCACGCCGGTGATCGCCAGTTGATCCTGGTAGGCCAAACCGGCTTCGTCAAAGACGTGCTTCACGCGCGCCGCGGTGGAGGTCTCCTTGAACCCCAACTCCGGCGCGTCCATGATGGCTTCGCCCAATTGCGTGATGCGGTCGCGGCGGGCGTCGATGGCCGCGCACACTTTCTGCTTCAGTTCGTCGCGAGATGGCAAGTGATCGCTCCTTATGAGCGCCCGCGCTCGGCGGACGCATACAATACATGATGGCTCAACAAGGCGGCCTTTCCAACTGATGCGGCGACGAACCTTTTTCCTCCCGGCGGCGGGGGCCGCGCTGGCTTCCGCCCAATCCATCGACGAACTGGCGCGCAAGGCGGGGTGGCCCTACAAGCTGTCTCCGCCGGCAGTCTCCCGCAGGGAAGTCGTGTTTCCGGACGTGCGCGGATTCCGCGTGGTGAAGGCCGATTTTCACATCCACACCATCTACTCCGACGGGCAGGTGACGCCGGAGACTCGCGTGATCGAGGCATGGCGGGACGGGTTCGACGCGCTGGCGATCACCGACCACTCGGAGTACATCGGCCTCGCCCTGCCGGAGAAGAAGGGACGCTCGTACGGAGATGCCGAGGGGCTGGCCAAACAACTGGGGCTGACGTTGATCCGCAGCGCGGAGGTTTCGACCGTGGGCGCAATTCCCCGCCCGGCGCGCAACACGGATTTCGTGGTCGCCTTTCTCACCGACGAGTTGGCGCTGCATGTGGAGTTCTCGTCGGCGATGAAGGCGGCGCGGGAGCAGAGAGCGATCAACATCTGGGCCCATCCGGGGCCGGAGTGGGCACCGCCGGCGCGACAGTTCCTGGAGCAGGGGTGGCTGGACGGCATCGAACTGCGAAACACGCAGGTGGCCGAGAATCGGGGCAACGGGCAGAAGGAGGTGCGAGGCTTCTGGTTCTGGCCGCAGGTGATGGACTGGGCGAACGAGCACAAACTGGCCGTGATCGCGAGTTCCGACGCCCACTGGCCGATCGACCTGATGACCAGGCATCGGGACATGACGCTGGTGCTGGCTCAATCGGCCTCGTCCGAGCACATTCGCGAGGCGCTGCGCGCGCGGCGCACGCTGGTCTGTTTCGGCGACATGTTGTGGGGCCCGGCCGAGTGGCTGGAGGCAGCCGCGAGAGGGTGGCTCGCGTTCGAAGCAACGCCGCCATCGAATACCGGCACTCGCCCGCGGCGCATGCTGAAGGTGCGGAACCGATCTTCTCTTCCCTTCTCGCTACGGCTGGGCGCGGACGGCGCGAAGTTTCCGCCAGGCGATCTGGTGATCCCGCCCCTGGCCACCAAGGCGATCGATTACACGGCGCCGGAGGAGGCGGGTGCTCTGGACGTCGAAATCGCCAATGGCTATTGGACTTCGAATCGCAACGCAGGATTTCGGGTGCCGTTGCGATAGTCTTCGCGCGCGCGAAATGGGGACCCCCTCGCTTTAACGTTCGGGGCTGCAAGCGCGTTTTACATTACCTTTGGTGGGCTGTGAAAAAACGGGACATCCACCCCGTTTCCCGGTCAACGTTTCGTGGAGAATCAACGATTTGTGGCCGTGAAACGGGGTGAACGTCCCTGTTTTTTCACGGCTTCTTAGCTTAGGCTCGCGGCACGGTTTGCATGGTTCAGTTGCGGCCGCCGAACGTAGGCTCGGGAGGAACACCTCCGTCGACATTGGCTTGGCTTCCTGATCTCGGTAGACCAAAGGTTTAACCGACTCATCTCAGGTGTGTGGCAGCAAAGTGAGAATGTCGTCTTGAGCAAAGTAGAAATGTCGTCTTGACAGCCCCAAGCTTTGGGGATGCAGGAAGGACAACTACTGATGACCCAAACCGATCGTGACCGGCTGGTAGCGC